>NZ_JBEXLP010000139.1:0-13296 GCF_040610035.1 Streptomyces sp. NPDC004542 | reverse complement strand
CCCGGCCGGGGCCCGGCCATCCGCGGGCGGCCGGCCGGCCGGCCCGGCCCGGGAGGGCCGGACCGCCGCCGGGGCCTCGCGGTCACTCCCCCCGTGATTCCTCCTGGGCCCATGTGCTGGGAGTGATGGCGTCCGCCGCCTCGCCCCGGTTCTCGTCGCCGCGGGCGGGGTCCGTGGGGCGGCTCTCGGCGCGGGCGGTCTCGTGGAGGACCTCCTCCAGGGCCGTCCGGGGACGCTCGTCGTGGTTCTCCGGCTCGGACATGACTGTCTCCTTTCCGTCTTCGGCGGCCAGGCTCTGCGCCGCGTCAGTTGGCGGCACCTGCGACGCGCAGGGGCACCGGGTCGGGGGGCGGGGGTTCCTCGGAGCGCCGGGTGGTCTCCGCCCACCAGGCCGGGCCGTCCTCGATGCGCCGCAGCAGGACTCCCTCGCGGATCGCCCACGGGCAGAGGGTGACCGCGCCGAGGCCGGTCAGCTTCATCACGGTGTGGCCGACCATCGCCCCGGCCAGGCTCTGCGCCGCGCGCGGCGCGGAGATACCGGGCAGGCGGGAGCGCTCGGCGGCGGGCAGGGCGGCCAGCCGGCCGACCGCGTCCCGCAGGTCGGCTCGGCGCAGCACCCGCTCCACGAACGGCCCGTGCCGTCCCGGCGGCGCCCCGCACAGCCGTCCCAGCTGCTGGAAGGTGCGTGAGGTGGCCACCGCGGAACGCGGGCCCTCCCAGCGGATCCGGGCGGCCACGTCCCGCAGCTGGTGGCGGACCTTGCGCCGCAGGGCGCGCAGCCGCTCCGCCGAGGGAGGGTCCTCGTCCGCGAAGTACTCGCGGGTCAGCCGCCCCGCCCCGAGCGGCAGCGAGGCCACGAAGTCCGGCAGCCGGCCGCGCCCGAAGGCGACCTCGAGCGAGCCGCCGCCGATGTCCAGCACCGCCAGCGGCCCGGCCTGCCAGCCCAGCCAGCGCCGGGCGGCGAGGAAGGTCAGCTCGGCCTCGACCTCGCCCGGCAGGGTGCACAGGTCGACACCCGTGCCCGTGCGGACGGCCCGGAGGACCTCCGTACGGTTCGGCGCCGCGCGCACCACGGCGGTGGCGAAGGCCAGTGGCCCCGCCGCCCCCCATCTGGCGGCGGTCCGGTTCGCCGCGGTCACCGCCTCCACCAACCGCTCCACGGCCGCGTCGGGGATGTCGCCCCCGGGCCCGGTCTGCTCCGAGAGCCGCAGCCGCCACTTGGCGGTGTGCACCGGCAGCGGCACCCCGCCGTCCGCGTCCGCCACCATCAGCCGCACCGTGTTCGAGCCCACGTCCACCACACTGATCCGCATGGTCTGCACGTACCCACTGCGGCCGTCCCATGCCCTTCGTCCCGCGCGGGAGCGAACGCATACGGCCACCGCCGTGCGCCCGAGGGGCCGCCGTCTCCCTGCGGACGGCGGCCCCTCGGGCGGAACCGGTCACCCTCACATGTGGACGACCGGTGCGGCGTCCGTGTCCTGCTGCGGCACCCCGCGGCGGAAGACGAGGACGCCGATCAGCGCGCCCGCGACGAAGAACCCGGCCGACCACCAGAAGGCGGTGGTGTAGCTCTCGATGGTCGCCTGTGCCTGGACCAGCTTGCTGGTGGCGTCCCGGCCGGTCAGGTAGTCGGTCGCGGCGCTCGCCGCGAGGGTGTTCAGCAGCGCCGTGCCGATCGAGCCGCCCACCTGCTGCATGGCGTTGACCGTCGCGGAGGCGACGCCCGCGTCCCCGGCCGCCACCCCGCCGGTGGCCAGTTGCATGGCGGGCGGCATGACCAGGCCGAGCCCGATGCCGGTCACGATCAGCTGCGGCAGCACCGCGCTCAGGTAGTGCGAGCCGGTCCCGATGCCGGTCAGCCAGGCCATGCCGGCCGCGGCGATCGCGAAGCCCAGCGGGACGACCGTCTTCGGCCCGATCCGCGGCACCAGGACGGTCGTACCGATCTGTGCCGCCACCATCAGCGCGCCGACCATCGGCAGGAAGGCCACGCCGGTCTTCGTGGGGCTGAAGCCCAGGTTCAGCTGGAGGTAGTAGGTCAGGAAGAGGAAGACGCCGAACATACCCGCGCCCGAGATCAGCACGGCGACGAAGGAGGCCGCGCGGTTGCGGTCGGTCAGGATGCGCAGCGGCAGCAGCGGGTGCGCGGCCCGGGTCTGCCACCAGGCGAAGGCCGCCAGGAGCAGTCCGCCCGCGATCAGGAAGCCCCAGGTCAGCGGGGAGCCCCAGTCGTGGGTCTCGGCGTTGGAGAAGCCGTACACCAGGGAGAAGAGGCCCACGGCGACCAGGATCGTGCCCGGCACGTCGAGCTTGGAGTTGGCCGCGTCCCGGTGGTTGGCCAGCAGGACCTGACCGCCGGCGAAGGCGAACACCGCGATGGCCACGTTGACGTACAGGGTCCAGCGCCAGTCGAGCGCGTCGGTCAGCACACCGCCGAGCAGCAGGCCCACCGCGCCGCCGGCGCCCGCGATGGCGCCGTACACGCTGAACGCCCGGGCCCGCTCCCGGGCGTCGGTGAACGTGGTGTTGAGCAGCGACAGCGCGGCCGGGGCGAGGAGCGCGCCGAAGACGCCCTGCAGCGCGCGTGCCGTCACCAGCATGGTGAAGCCGTTCGCCGCGCCGCCGAGCGCGGAGACGGCCGCGAAGCCGACGACGCCGGTGAGGAAGGCCGTCTTGCGGCCGAACAGGTCCGCGATGCGGCCGCCGAGCAGCAGCAGCGAGGCGAAGGCCAGCGCGTACGCGGTCACGACCCACTGCCGGTTGCCGTCGGAGAAACCGAGGTCCGCCTGGGCCGAGGGCAGGGCGATGTTCACGATGGTGGCGTCGAGGACCACCATCAGCTGCGCGAGGGCGACGACCGCGAGGATCCACCACCGCTTCGGCGAGGCGGGCGCCGCCTCCGCTGCGCCCGGCCGGGCCTCGTCGTAGAGGGTCTTCTCTGACATCGGGGCTGCACTCCAGGGAAGTCGTTCGGGGCTTCGGGTGAAGCATCGTTAAACGAAACGGTTTCGTACACCGATCGAGCCTGAGGCTAGACCACTTTCTGCGGAACGGCAAAGTTTCGCTTCAGTGGTGGAGCCGCTCCCGCGCCCTTCCCGCGCCCGGGGCGCTCAGGCCAGCTGCCGCCGCACCAGCTCGTGCAGCCGGCCGCCGGTGTCCGCGAGGAGTTCGGCGGGCGGCCCCTGCTGGATGACCTTGCCGTCCTCCATCACGACCACCCGGTCCGCGTCCAGCACCGTGGACAGCCGGTGGGCGATGACGATCCGGGTGGCGTTGAGCTTGCGCGTGCTGTCGATGACCGTGCGCTGGGTGTCGTTGTCCAGGGCGCTGGTCGCCTCGTCGAAGAACAGGATCCGTGGGCGGCGGATCAGCGCCTGGGCGATCATCAGGCGCTGCCGCTGCCCTCCGGAGATCGCGCCGCTGCCCGAGACGATCGTGTGCAGCCCCATCGGCATGCGCTGGATGTCCTCCGCGAGCCCGGCCAGTTCCGCCGCGGCCATCGCCTCCTCCGGCGTGTACGGCTCGGTGCCGCAGATGACGTCCAGGATCGAGCCGGTGAACGGCTGGGCGTGCTGGAGCACCACCCCGCACTGCCGCCGTACGGCCGACTGGTCGAGGGCGGCGAGGTCCTGGCCGTCGTACAGCACGCTCCCGGAGACCGGCTTGTCGAAGCCGATGAGCAGCCTCAGCAGCGTGGACTTGCCGCAGCCGCTGGGCCCGACGACCGCCACGAACTCGCCCGGCCGGACCTCGAACGACACGTCGTCCAGGACCAGCGGACCGTCGTCGGCGTACCGGAAGGACAGCCGCCGTGCCTCGACGGCCCCCGACAGCGGCCCCGGCCGGGTGCTCGCGGCGCGCACCTCGGGGGCCGCCTCCAGCACCGGCTTGATCTCCTCGAACAGCGGCAGCGCGGCCACCGCCGAGACGAAGGCACCGGTCAGCTGGGTGACCGAGGTGAGCAGCATGGTCACCGAGGTGTTGAAGGTGAGGAAGGCGGCCGCCGACATCGCGCCCCTGGCCGGTCCCGCCAGCAGCATGAACATCAGCAGCGTGCACACCGGGAGGTACACCGCGCCCAGCACCGTGGTGAGGTTCTTGATGCGTCCCACCCTCTGCTGCAGCTCGCGGCTGCGCGCGAACTCGCCGGCCCAGGCCGCGTACGCGTAGTTCTCCGCCGCCGCCACCCGCAGCTTCGGCAGACCGCGCAGGGTCTGGAACGCCTGGTTGTTCAGCTTGTTGCCGAGCACCACCAGACGCCGCTGCCAGCGCACCTGCCACAGGCCGAGCCCCAGGAACACGGCGCCGATGACCACGAGCATGCCGATCGCCGCCATCGCCATCGGCGCGCTGTACCAGAACAGCAGGCCGAGGTTCATCGCGCCGACGGTCACCGACTGCGCGACCACCGGGCCGACGCCCGCGAGCAGCCGGCGGATCGCGCTGATGCCCATGGCCGCGCTGGCCAGTTCGCCGGTCGAGCGCCGGGTGAAGAACTTCGTCGGCAGCCGCAGCAGCCGGTCCCAGACGGCCGGCTGGAGAGTGGCCTCGATCCGGCCCTCGAGCCGGAGGATGGTCAGGTTCTCCAGCAGCATGAACGCGGCCGCCACCACACTGCTGATCATCACCGCCAGGCAGACCCGCACGATCAGCCCCTGCCGGGCCTCGGGCACGTACTCGCCGAGCACCTTGCCGGTGGCGATCGGCACCAGCGCGCCGATGACCACGGTCACCAGCCCGGCGAGCAGCAGGTTCACCAGGTCACCGCGGGTGCCGCGCATGCAGAACCGGAGCAGGCCGAGCGGGCCGAGGCCACGCTCGGGCAGCGGTCGGTAGAACATCACCGCGCGCGGCTCGAACTCCTCGGCGTTCGCCTTCTCGACCGGCGTCTCCCGCCCGGTCGCCGGATGCACCGCCACATAGCCGCCGCGCCGCCACAGCAGCGCCACCGGCGCCCCCGACAGGGCCCGGTGACCCACCAGCGGCCCGACGTTCTCCCGCCACCAGTGCCCGTCCAGCCGCACGGCCCTGGTGCGCACCCGGGACGCCAGGGCCACCTGTTCCACCGGGTCGAGCCGGTCCCCGCCGGTGCCGCTCTGCGCGGGCTCGGCGAGGGTGATCCCGGCGGCCCGCGCGACCAGCTTGCAGGCCGCGTAGCCGGCGTCGGCGTCGGCGGTCGTGATCCGCTTGGCCGAGGGCCTGCCGATGGACGCGAGCAGGGTGCGGTCAGCCTGCGCGCGGACCGCCTCACCGGCCTTGATCCCGGCCGCGGTGCGCGTGGCGTGGGTGCGCTCCACCTGCTCGATCCACCGGTCGAGGGTGGTCAGCAGCCGGTACTGCTGGTCGACCATGCTCTGCCACACGGCAGGGTCCATCAGCAGGTCGGCGGCGGCCTCCGCGCCGTACAGCGACCCGTACTGCACGCTGCCCGGCGGCACCTGCATCCAGAAGACGTCCTCGTCGTCCCCCACGCTCGAATCCGCTCGCGCGGGGGCACCCCCGTCCCCGGACGCCGGGTCGCCCGCCATCGGCGCCTGGAACAGCACGGACAGGCTGCGGCCGACGCCGAGCGCGAGGGCGTGCTCCAGCGGGCTGGTCGTCGGCGGAACGTACTGGGGGTTGCCGTACTCGTCGTACGACCAGGTCTGGGTGGACGCGGGCTGGTACAGCTCACGCAGCCCGATCCGGTGCACCACGCAGTCGCGCAACGGGCGGGCGACCAGGGTGTGCTGCGGTCCGGGCACCGGGCCGAGCAGCAGCGAGCCCGCCTCCAGGCGGCCGAGGTGGTGCCAGTGGCCCTGCTGCGCGGCGTCCACCGCGAACAGGTCCACGGCACCCGCCGCGACCAGCCACAGGACCTGCGGCCCCTCCAGATCCAGCCGGTTCAGGCCGGTGCAGTCCACGGGCGTGCCCAGCGCGCCGAGCGCGCCGAGTACGAGGTCCCCTTCGGGTACGGACGTCATCTCACCGCTCCCTGACCAGCGCGGCGTACGCACCGCCGCGCGCCACCAGCTCGGCGTGCCGCCCGCGTTCGACGACCGTGCCGTGCTGGAGCACGACGATCTCGTCGCTGTCGCGCACGGTGCTCAGCCGGTGGGCGATCACCACACAGGCGCAGCCGCGCCGCCGCAGGTTGTCCATCACGATCTGCTCGGTCTCCGCGTCCAGCGCGCTGGTCACCTCGTCCAGGACGAGGATGCTGGGCCGCCGCACCAGCGCCCGCGCGATCTCCAGGCGCTGCCGCTGCCCGCCGGAGAAGTTCCGGCCGTCCTGCTCGACCTTGCTGTGGACGCCGCCCGGCCGGCGCATGACCACGTCGTACAGGGCGGCGTCCTTCAGGGCCTCCACCACGGCCTCGTCCGGGACCGACGGGTCCCACAGGGCCACGTTGTCGCGGACCGAGCCCTCGAAGAGGAACACGTCCTGGTCGACGAAGGAGACGGAG
This sequence comes from Streptomyces sp. NPDC004542, assembly GCF_040610035.1. NCBI lineage: Bacteria > Bacillati > Actinomycetota > Actinomycetes > Kitasatosporales > Streptomycetaceae > Streptomyces > Streptomyces sp. NPDC004542. Next base: position 6,848 of record NZ_JBEXLP010000139.1, on the reverse strand, counting down.
GCCGCGAGCGCGCCGCGCGGGATGTCCGCCAGACGCTGCCCGTCGATGCGGATCACGCCCTCCCAGGGCGTGTACAGCCCGGAGATCAGCCGGGAGACGGTCGACTTGCCGCTGCCCGAGCCGCCGACCAGCGCGACCTGCTGCCCGGGTCCCACGGTGAGGTCGAAGCCGGTGAGCAGGGGCTTGTCGAGGGGACTGTAGCCGAACGCGACGTTCTCCAGCTCCACGTGCCCGTGCAGGCGCCGGGCGGAGTCGCCGCCGCCCGGGCGGGCGTAGAGCGGGTCGGCCTGGAAGTTCTCGACGTCCTTCAGACGGGCCACGTCGGCGGCGAAGTCCTGGATGCGGCCCGCGACGCCGTTGAGCCGGGTCAGCGGGGCGGTGAAGCGGGTGACCAGCGCCTGGAAGGCGACCAGCAGGCCGACCGAGATGTGGCCCTCCACGGCCCGCATCCCGCCGATCCAGAGGATCAGCGCGCTGTTGAGGGTGGCGAGCGTCGGGGCCACCACGCCCAGCCAGGCGCTGGGCACGCCGAGCCGCTGCTGCTCCTCCAGCGTGGTGGCGTGCTGGCCGGCCCACTTGCGGAAGTAGCCGTCCTCGCCGCCGGTCGCCTTCATCGTCTCGATCAGCTGCAGCCCGGTGTAGGCGGTGTTCGTCAGCCGCGCGGTGTCCGCACGCAGCTTCGCCGTACGGGTGGCGCGCAGCCGTACGACGAACCGCATCGCGACCACGTTGAGCAGCGCCACGCCGATACCGACGAACGTCAGCTGCGGGTCGTAGGTGTACAGCAGCACCGCGTACAGCACGACCACGACCGCGTCCACGCCGGCCGCCGCCAGGTCGCGGGCCAGGGTCTCGGCGACCTGGTCGTTGGACTGCAGGCGCTGCACCAGGTCGGCCGGGCTGCGCTGGGCGAAGAAGGTCACCGGCAGTCGCAGCAGATGGCGCAGGAAGCGGGCGCTGGAGAGGGTGGAGGAGACGATCCGGCCGTGCAGCAGATTGGCCTGCTGCAACCAGGTCAGCACCACCGTCAGCAGCACGCACCCGCCCATCGACGCGAACAGCACGCCGAGCAGCGAGGACTGACCGCCGATCAGGAACATGTCGATGTAGGTGCGGCTCAGCGCGGGGACCGCCGCGCCGACCGCCACCAGCAGCAGGCTCGCCAGCACGGCCGCGGGCAGCGTGCCCGCGGTGCCGCGGAGCCGGGCCGGCATCGCACCGAGGACGCCGGGCCGGCGCCCGCCCGTCACGAAGTCCTCGCCCGGTTCCAGCACCAGGACGACACCGGTGAAGCTCCCGTCGAACTCCTCCATGGGGACGAAGCGGCGGCCCTTGGCGGGGTCGTTGACGTACACCCCGCGGCGGCCGAAGCGGCGGCCCATGCCGTCGTAGACGACGTAGTGGTTGAACTCCCAGAACAGGATGGCGGGTGCGGCCACCTCGGCGAGGGCGGCCAGGTCCATCTGCATGCCCTTGGCGGTCAGGCCGTAACCGCGCGCCGCCTTCAGCAGGTTGCTGGCGCGCGAGCCGTCGCGGGAGACACCGCAGGCGATGCGCAGCTCCTCCAGCGGGACGTGGCGGCCGTAGTGGCCGAGGACCATGGCGAGGGAGGCCGCACCGCACTCGACGGCCTCCATCTGGAGCACGGTGGGGGTGCGGACGGCCCGGCCCCGGCTCTTGGGGACCGTGCGCCGGGGCGGGGCGGCCCGGCGTCTGCCGCGGGTTTCCTGGGCGGTGGTCACGGGAGCAGCCAATCGACGGGACGCTGGTCGGCCAGCCGGATCGATCCCGTGGCCAGGGTCATGGAGTCGAGCCGGTACGGCGGCCCCTCGGCGGAACTCCACCGGTAACCGCTCCTGGTGCCCGGGGACCTGTCCAGCGCGACGAGCACGGCCACCGGCCGTCCCTTCCCGGTGAACTGCTCGCCCAGCTGGGTGTCGCCGAGGAACGCGGCGATCGACTGGGCGGACTGGGCGGTGCGGTCCACCGACTTCACATGGCCGCGCAGCACCCCGTACTCCTGCGTGGACACCGACGACACGGTCAGGTCGACGGGGGCGTGCGCGGGGATCGAGGCGGCGTTCTCGGCGGCGACGTACACCGTCGCGTACAGCGGGTCGGAGGTATGGGCGACCTTCTCGACGGCGGCGACGTTCGCGCCGGTCCGGATGATCTGCCCGATGGTGGCGGCGAGGGCGGTGACCCGGCCGGCGGCGACCGTGCGGACGACCGATTCGCCCCGGGCCGTACGGACCTTCAGGACGGGCGCGTCGGCCGGCAGCCGTTCGCCCTGCTGGGCGAGGACGGCGGTGACCTGGCCCGCGACCGGGCTCTGCAGGACGTAACTGCCCTCGGCGTGCGTGAGGATGGCGGGCGCGCCGACGGTGGAGGCGACCGAACCGGTCACCGCCCAGACGGAGGCGGCCGCCATGGCGAGGACCGAGACCGACAGCGCGAGCCAGCCCTGGGGGCGGGCCAGCCGCACCGGAAGGTCCAGCTCCTCCGGCGACTGGAGCTTGGCGAGGGCCTGTTGGCGGAACTGCACGGGACTATCCCTCACCTGTGGGACGGGACTGTGACGGCAGCGCTGAGACCCGGAGCCAGGGGGTGGCTCCGGGACTCAGCGGCAACGAGGTGCGATCAGAGACCGGCGACCAGGTGGGTGACCGGCTGGGTGTTCAGGCCGGTGACACCCTCGACCGTGCCGACGACGGTGCCGACCAGGCCGGAGACCGGGGCGATGCCGTTCACGGCGCCCGTGACGGTGTTCAGGGCGTTCACGGAAAGGCCGCCGGAGACGTTGTCGAGCTCGGCGTCGGAGATCTCGACGGTCTCGACCTGGGGGGTGGAGTTCATGGTGGAACTTCCCTTCATATGGATATTCACAAGGGGGAGAGCGGCCCCCTCTGGGGACAGATGGACGGCCGCGACCGCGGGCGCCGGACGCCCGTTCCGGAAGCCCTGAGCGGCCCCCGCGGTGCGATGGATCAAAGCACGCCCGTGGCTCGCGGTTCCAATCAACCAGCCCTCTCACCTGCGGACTTGAGTCTCAGTCGGTCCCGTCCGTGCAGGTGTGCGCACGGCTTGTCGGCGACACCTTCACATGGTGCGCGGGATCGGCGCGTGCCGCCCCTTGCCCCGGCCGCGGCGAATCCGGCACTCCGCGCCAATGCGATAACCGGGGGCGCGCGCTTGTGCAGATCCCCCGCGCGCCGTGACCCGCTTGGGCAATCGGTGTGCAGATTCCCTGAAGCAGGGATTCCGCTCAGAGTCGTCGACGGAACGTTCCAGGGATGTCGCTGAGCGTGTTCGGCCCGGGAGGGCGTACACAGGGCCGCGTGGTCCTCGCCCACCGCCTCGACGGTGGGCCCGAGTTCGAGGACCCAGGGGGACCGTTCCCGGCGCCGCGCGGCGCCGCGCGGCACCGGCCGGCGGCACGCCGGAACCGGCCGGGTCCGGCCGATTCACCGTCGCGCAAAGGTTTTTGGCAAACGCAATTGAACGCGCCCCGCACCCCGTGCGTACCAACAGCCAACCAGGCGCCCACGATCGACTGCCCCACAGCGGCAGACCCCCCGTTCCCAGGAGGTCGAGTAGTTTGAGTCACAAGCGAATGCCGAAGCGCAAGGCCGCGATAGCGGTGGGCGGCGTGGCGGCGCTCGGAGCGGCGGCCTTCCTGCTGCCGATGGCCAACGCGTCCCAGGACGGCGCCTCGGGCGACACCTCCGCCGCGGGCCCCAGGGTCCTGAAGGCGTCGGACGCCTCGGACCTCTCTTCGCAGTTGCAGAAGCTGCTCGGTGACGCCCTCGCCGGCTCCTACTACGACAGCACCAGCAAGCAGCTCGTCGTCAACGTGGTCAGCGGCGACAACAACGTGATCGCGCAGGCGGAGAAGGCGGGCGCGAAGGTCCGCCAGGTGCAGAACAGCACGGCGGAACTCCAGGCCGCGGCGAAGACCCTGAAGGCCAAGGCGACCGTCCCGGGCACCGCCTGGGCGGTCGACCCCAGGACGAACAAGGTCGTGGTCACCGCCGACAGCACGGTCACCGGCGCACAGTGGAACCGGGTGGAGTCCACGGTCAAGAGCCTCGGCTCCGGCATGGCGACGCTCAAGAAGTCCGCGGGCACCTTCAAGCCGCTCGTCTCCGGCGGCGACGCCATCTTCTCCCAGGTGCAGAACGGCACCGTCCGCTGCTCCCTCGGCTTCAACGTCACCGCCTCCGACGGCAGCCCCGCGTTCCTGACGGCCGGTCACTGCGGTGTCGCGGCCAAGGACTGGTCAGACTCCGAGACGGGCCAGCCCGTCGCCACCGTCGACCAGGCCACGTTCCCGGGCGAGGGCGACTTCTCACTCGTGAAGTACAACGACGCCCAGACCCAGGCGCCCAGTGAGGTCAACGCGGGCAACGGCCAGACGGTCCCGATCACGCAGGCCCAGGAGGCCACGGTCGGCGAGACGGTGTTCCGGATGGGTTCGACCACCGGTCTGCACAACGGCCAGGTGACCGGCCTCGACGCGACCGTCAACTTCCAGAGCGAGACCGACCCCAATGGCGTCGACACCGTCAACGGCCTGATCCAGACCAACGTCTGCGCCGAGGCCGGCGACAGCGGCGGCTCCCTGTTCACCCAGGACGGCGGCGCGGTCGGCCTGACCTCCGGTGGCAGTGGCGACTGCACCAACGGCGGCGAGACCTTCTTCCAGCCGGTCACCACCGCCCTCCAGGCCACCGGCGCCACCCTCGGCGACTCCGGCGCGGGTGCGGGTGCGGGCGACCAGTCCGCCGGCGCCGACCCGTCCGCGTCCGCGGGCGACCAGTCCGGTGCGGACGCCGACCCGTCCGCGACGGCGGGTGACCAGAGTGGCGCCGACCAGTCCGGCATGGGCGGCCAGTCCGGCACGGGCGCCGGCGACGGCTCGTCCCTCACCGGATCCAACTGACCGGTCCTCACCCAGGCCCACCGACCCGGCCTCACCCAGCGGTTCCGGCCGGCGGTGGACGGACGGCCCGGCCCTCCGGCGGGAGGGCCGGGCCGCGTCGTTCCGCTCGCCCCGCGCACGGCGCGCCATGGCTTCCTCGCCGCCCGCCCGGACCAGCCGCCGCCCGCGCACCGCGCCGGCGGCGGCCGGGTTCTGTCCGGACGGCTGCCCGTCGGACACACCGACCCCCTCCTCGCCCGGCCGCGCGTCGCGTTGCCCCGGCGGGGGCCCTGCCTACCCCGATCACCCCGGACCATGCCCCCACAGTCGATGCGCGGCGCGGTGTGCGAGCGCCGTGAGTGCGCCCCCGCGCATCCCGATGGCCGGTTCTTCGCGCCCGAGAGGTGTCACGGCCGCCAACAATGGGGCACGCGCTCAACACCTGGACGAAGTAGGACGAGCCGAAGGGGCGGCAGTGATCGGAGTGGTTCTGGTGCACGACGCGTGTCTGGTGCGATCGGTCCTGGCGGAGTGGCTGCGCGGGGAACCCGACATTCGGGTGGACGACACGTCGTGGCGCGGGGCGTCCGCACGGGTGCGGTCTTTAAGACCGGACGTGTGCGCGGTGGATCTGGAATACGCCGACGGCTTCGGCGTACCTCCCCTGGGCGACCTGTGCCCGCGGGGCGCGGGTTCCGTGCCGCCGCGCCTGCTGGTGCTGGCCGGTAAGAACCGGCCCGGGCTGCTGAGACGGGCGGTCGAGGCGGGGGCGCTCGGCTATGTCGACAAGGAGGGGTCACCGGAGAGACTCGTGCGCGCGATACGGCGTGTCGCTGAGGGGGAACGTTTCGTCGACGACTCGCTGGGCTTCGGGTTCCTCAAGGCCGCTCAGATGCCGCTGACGCGCCGGGAGCTGAGCGTGCTGTCGCTGGCGGCCGGGGGGGCCTCCATCGCGGAGATCGCCGGGAGCCTGCACCTGTCCCACGGGACCGTGCGCAACTACATGGCGGCGATCACCCGCAAGACGGGGGCGCGCAACCGGATCGACGCGATCCGTATCTCAAGGGGGGAGGGCTGGCTGTGACGGCCCGGCGGCCGACGCGGGGGTCCAGCCGCCGACCAGGTCCCGGTACAGGGGAGAGGCCGCGAGCAGCTCGTCATGGGTGCCGTGTGCCGTGCGGCGGCCGTCGAGCACCAGGATCCGGTCCGCGCGGCGCGCGGAGCTGATGCGGTGGGCGACGACCACCAGGGAGCCGCCGGGGCGCTCGGCGAACGCCCGCTCCGCGCGCGCCTCCGCCTGCGGGTCCAGGTGACAGGTCGCCTCGTCCAGCAGCGCGAGCGGAGCCCGGGACAGATACGCCCGGGTCAGTGCGATCAGCTGGCGCTCGCCCGCGGACAGCGCCGCCGGCTCCACCGGCGCGCCGGGTCCACCGAGGGTCTCCAGCACCGGCGTGAGCCCCACCGCTTCGGCGGCCGCCAGCAGTTCCTCCTCCGGCACCGGGTCCGCGCGCAGGTGCCCGAGGTTCTCGGCGAGGGTGCCGGTGTGGACGTACGCCTCCTGCGGGATCAGCACCCGCCGCGCGGCCGCCTCCTCGCTCGGCACCGGGTGCCCGTACACCCGGACCGCCCCGCTCCCCGGCTCCAGCAGTCCCGCGACCAGCGCGGTCAGCGTCGACTTCCCGATCCCGCTGGGCCCCACGACGGCGAGGTGCCCCCCGTCCGGCACCGCGAGCTCCAGGCCGTCGACCACGGGCTCACTGGCGGGCCCGTAGGCGAAGGTGACGCAGGCGAGGACGAGGGCGTCCGGCGCCGTGACCGGGACGGGCGGGGGAGCCGGCTGCCCGTGCGAGCCGTACCCCCTCCACGACCTGGGCCTTGGCCCCCGGCCCACCCGCTCACCGGGGCGAGCGACTCCGTCGCCTCGGCC
>NZ_JBEXLP010000138.1:0-13308 GCF_040610035.1 Streptomyces sp. NPDC004542 | reverse complement strand
CGTGGACCGCCTTGTCGGCACCCATGGACAGCGCCTTGCGCAGCGCGTCCTTGGCGTCCTCCGGGCCGACGGTCAGCACGGTGACCTCGGCGTCGTCCGCGTTCTCGGCGATCTGGAGGGCCTGCTCGACCGCGTATTCGTCCAGCTCGGAGAGCAGACCGTCCACGTCGTCCCGGTCGACGGTCAGGTCATCGGCGAAGTGCCGGTCGCCAGTGGCGTCGGGCACGTACTTCACAGTGACAACGATCCTCAAGCTCACGCCGGCTCTCCTACTGCATCGTCATTTCCGGTCTGCCTCTTGCAGGCAGCATAGGCGCCTCAAGCGGCCGATCCCGGTCGGGGCGACCGCGCGCTCCGAACGAAATATTACTCGCCAGTACACCCAGTTGATGCCCGCTAAGCAAGCGCTTTGAACTGTGACCTTCGCAACGCAGCGTAACCGGAATCCGACCGCGTCGCAGGGGGAAGCGGGGCGTGATCAATCCCGCAGGCCGCCGAAGCGGCCCTGGTGGTAGAGCAGGGGGCGCCCGGTACCGGAGGGGTCACCGAGGACGACTTCGGCGAGCACGATGCGGTGGTCCCCGGCAGGGACCCGCCCGACGACCCGGCAGACCAGCCAGACCAGCACCTCGTCCAGCACCGGAACGCCTTCCGGGCCGTCGCGCCACGCCGTGTCGGGGCCGAAGCGGTCGGCGCCGCTGCGGGCGAAGGTGGCGGCGAGCTCCTGCTGGTGTTCGCCGAGTATGTGGACACCCACGTGGTCGGACTGCGCCATCGCGGACCAGCTCGAGGAACCGGTGCTGATGCCGAAGGAGAGCAGCGGGGGCTCGGCGCAGACCGAGGTGAGGGAGGTGGCGGTGAAACCGACCGGGCCGGCCTCCCCGCGGGCGGTGATCACCGCGACCCCCGCGGCATGCCGGCGGAAGGCGGAGCGCAGGAGGTCGGGGGAGGCGAGCCGAAAGGTGCCGAGATCGGGCGTGGCCGTCATGGAACTGTCCTTCTACGGGAGTTGGCGTGGGTGTCCGTCGCTGCTCAACAGCCGGGACAGCGCGCGCTCGCGGTACGGGCCAGGTCGACGTGGACCCGTCCGAAGAGAAGGAGTTCGGAAGGCATGGGGTCAGGCTGACGATAGGTGGTGCGCTCAGTCAAGTACGTTCCGCGATCCGAAAGCCGCCCCACCGTCACCGGCACGCCGTCACACCGCCTCCCCGAGCGCCGCGATGACATCGGCCTTGCGCGGCTGGCCGGTGGCGCGCCGCACCACCCTCCCCTGGGCGTCGAGGACCAGCACGGTGGGGGTCTTGAGGATCTGGAGTTCGCGTACGAGGCCGAGGTGGGCCTCGGCGTCGATCTCGACGTGGGTCACGCCGGGGACCATCCCGGCGACCTCACCGAGCACCCGCCGGGTCGCCCGGCAGGGGGCGCAGAAGGCGCTGGAGAACTGCACGAGCGTGGCCCGCTCACCGAGTTCGCCGCCCAGCTCGGCCGCCCCGAACCGCTTGCCGTCGTCCCGCCCGCGCACCCGCACTCTCCCGCTCCGCCGCTTGTGCAGCACTCCGTAGGCGCTCGCCACGACGAGCACCGCCACGCACACCATCACTCCGGTCATCATGCGTACCAGCATTCACGAGACTGCAAAGATTCCCACCTCCCCCTGGGGACCTCTCATCCGGAATGCTTGATTCATGGACATTGACGTGAGGGGGCCGCGCTTCGGGGCGGCCGTGACGGCCATCGTGCTGGCGGTGGTGCTGCTCACCGGGAGCGTGTGGCTGCTGGCCTGGCAGACCCTGGCGTTCGCGCTGGGTACGGCAGGAGGCGTGGGCCGGTCACCGTACGGCTGGCTGTTCCGGAAGGCGGTGCGCCCGCGGCTCGGCCCGCCGACCGAGTTCGAGGCGCCGCAACCGCCGCGGTTCGCGCAGGCGGTGGGGCTCGTCTTCGCCGGGCTCGGCCTGGCCGGGTACGCGCTCGGGCCCGGGTGGCTGGGGCTCGCGGCGACGGGGGCGGCGCTCGCCGCCGCCTTCCTGAACGCGGCGTTCGGATACTGCCTGGGCTGCGAGTTGTTCCTGCTCGTCCGGCGGGCGACGGTGCGTACGCAGTGACCGGACAGTAAAAGGATCTTAAAAGGCCGAGGTGGAGAATAGGCCGACGTGACGAGGATCTCGCCGTGGCGGGGCGCCAGGACTGGCTCCCCGCCCGTTCTTCGGGCACGATCTGCGAGAGCCGTAAACCTACGGCTGCGTAACTTCACGCCGGGATCCCTTTCCCAGGCCGAGCAGAAAGGGTCCGCCCCGCCCATGGCAGAGCTGGTCTACCGTCCCGTCATCGGTCTCGCCCTGACGATGTTCAAGGCCTGGGACCTGAAGATCGACTGCAAGGGTTCGGAGAACATCCCGCGCTCGGGCGGCGCGGTCCTGGTCAGCAACCACATCAGTTACCTGGACTTCATCTTCAGCGGCCTGGCGGCGCTCCCCCAGAAGCGGCTGGTGCGTTTCATGGCGAAGGAGTCCGTCTTCCGCCACAAGATCTCCGGCCCGCTGATGCGCGGCATGAAGCACATTCCGGTGGACCGCAACCAGGGCGAGGCGGCGTACGCGCACGCGCTGGACTCGTTGAGGTCGGGTGAGGTCATCGGGGTCTTCCCGGAGGCCACCATCTCGCAGTCCTTCACGCTGAAGAGCTTCAAGTCCGGTGCCGCGCGCCTGGCCCAGGAGGCGGGCGTGCCGCTGGTCCCGATGGCACTGTGGGGCACGCAGCGGCTGTGGACCAAGGGGCATCCGCGCAACTTCAAGCGCAGCCACACCCCGGTCACCATCCGCGTCGGCGAGGCGGTCGAGGCCTCCCGCGAGCAGTACGCGGGCGCCATCACCCGCCGGCTGCGCGAACGTGTCCAGGAGCTCCTGGACTCGGCCCAGCGCGCCTACCCGGGCCGGCCCAAGGGCCCGGAGGACTCCTGGTGGCTGCCCGCCCACCTGGGCGGCACGGCCCCGACGCAGGAGCAGCTCAAGGCCGCTGAGTCACACTGACCCTCCGCGCTGCCGCCCGCACCGGGGTGGGCGGCGGTTCACAGTGCCGGGGGCAGGGTGCGCCACAGGTGGGGGCGGTCGGGGGCGGCCCTCAGGGCATGCAGCACCGCCGGGTGCGGGGCGGCGTACAGGACCGGGTAGTCCAGCTCGCCGGAACCGGGGTCGGGCTCGAAGGCCAGCCGCTCCCCGCGCAGGGAGAACCGCGCGTCGACACCCGGTTTGTTGCCGCGCGGGTCCTGCCGGTGCCAGGCGCCGTTGAAGCGCACGGCGACCAGGCCGTGCACCACGTCGAACTTCTGGTAGCAGAGCGCGGTCGGGATGTCCTCGGCCCGGAGCAGCGCGGCCAGCGCGTGGGCCTTGGCGTAGCAGATGCCGGTGCCCTGCTCCAGTACGTCCGAGGCGCGCCAGGTGACGCGCGGGTCGCCGGAGTCCTGCGAGTGCGGGATGGTATCGCGCACGAACTCGAAGGCGAGGCGCGCATAGACATACGAGTCATCGGCATCCTTCGCGAGACGCGCGGCCGTCTCCCGGACCAGCGGGTGCTGGTGGTCGATGACCTCGTCGACAGCCAGATAGGCGGACAGGTCAGGGGTCTCCTGGATCAGCTCCATGCCCGCAGAGCATAGGAACGCGATCACCCGAGAGTCAATGACTTTTCAGGTGACCGCATACCTATGCATAATTCGGCGGCCGGGCGCTCAGCGCGCCATCTCCTCCTTGACCGCCGCCACGAACGCGTCCACGTCCTCCTCGGTGGTGTCGAAGGAGCACATCCACCGGACGACGCCCGCGGCCTCGTCCCAGAAGTAGAACCGGAACCGCTTCTGCAGACGCTCGCTCACATCGTGCGGGAGCCGGGCGAAGACCCCGTTGGCCTGGACGGGATGGATCAGCTCCACCCCGTGCACCGCCCGCACGCCCTCCGCCAGCCGCTCGGCCATCTCGTTGGCGTGGCGGGCGTTGCGCAGCCACAGATCCCTGGCGAGCAGGGCCTCGAACTGCACCGACACGAAGCGCATCTTCGAGGCGAGCTGCATGGACATCTTGCGGATGTGCTTCATCCGGCGGACGGCGTCCTGGTTGACGACCACGACCGCCTCGCCGAACAGCGCGCCGTTCTTCGTCCCGCCCAGCGAGAGGATGTCGACCCCGGCCGCGTTGGTGAACGCCCGCATCGGAACGTCCAGGGAGGCGGCCGCGTTGGCCAGCCGGGAGCCGTCCAGGTGCACCCTCATGCCGAGCGCGTGGGCGTGCTCGCAGATCGCGCGGATCTCGTCCGGCGTGTACACGGTGCCCAGCTCCGTGCTCTGGGCGATCGACACCACCTGTGGCATGGCCCGGTGCTCGTCCTCCCAGCCGTACGCCTGACGGTCGATCAGCTCGCAGGTGAGCTTGCCGTCCGGGGTGGGCACGGTGAGCAGCTTGAGGCCGGCCATCCGCTCGGGGGCGCCGCCCTCGTCGACGTGGATGTGCGCGGACTCGGCGCAGATCACCGCGCCCCAGCGGTCGGTGACCGCCTGGAGCGCGACGACGTTCGCGCCGGTGCCGTTGAAGACCGGGAACGCCTCCGCCGTGGCACCGAAGTGGCTGCGGATGATCCGCTGGAGGTGCTCGGTGTAGTCGTCCTCGCCGTACGCGACCTGGTGGCCGCCGTTGGCCAGGGCGATGGCGGCGAGCACCTCGGGGTGCACGCCCGCGTAGTTGTCACTGGCGAAACCGCGGACCTGCGCGTCGTGATGGCGACGGGCGTCGGTCTTCGGGGGGTTCACGGCTTCTCGGTCAGCCACAGGCGGTGTCCGTTCACTTCGGCGGCGGGCTTGCTCCAGACCTCGGTGATGGCCTCGGCCAGGTCCTTGACGTCGGTGAAGCCCGCGAACTTCGCGTTGGGGCGTTCGGCGCGCATGGCGTCGTGCACCAGCGCCTTCACCACCAGGATGGCAGCCGCCGAGGTCGGCCCCCCGGCGCCCCCGGCCTTGCGGAAGTAGTCGGCGAGGGCCAGCGTCCAGGCCTCGGCGGCGGCCTTGGCCGCGGAGTAGGCGGCGTTGCCGGCCGTGGGCTTGCTGGCGCCCGCGGCGCTGATCAGCAGGTACCGGCCGCGCTCGCTGCGCTGCAGCGCCTCGTGGAAGGCGAGGGAGGTGTGCTGCACGGTCTTGACGAGCAGCAGCTCCAGGAAGTCCCAGTCGTCGAGGCTGGTCTTGGTGAAGGTCTCGCTGCCGCGCCAGCCGCCGACGAGGTGGACGAGACCGTCGATGCGGCCGAAGTCCTTCTCGATGTGCGTGGCCCAGTCGCGGGTGGACTGCAGATCGAGCAGGTCCACCGTGTCCCCGGTGACGGTGGCGCCGCCGGCGGCGTAGCGGGCCGCGTCCACGGCCTCCGACAGCCGCTCCGGGTCGTTGTCCGCGCCGATGACGGTCGCGCCCGCCTCGGCCAGCCTGCGCAACGTCGCCCGGCCGGCGGGTCCACCCGCGCCGGCGACCGCGATCACCGCACCGTCGAGAGCCCCGTTCCCCATTTTCGCCTCCTGCTGAGCGGTGTTCCTGCGGTCGCTCACGCGGCGACCCGCTCGGCGCCGTCCGCCGTGATGCCCTTGGTGGAGGCGATCACGTTCTTGAGCTTCTTGGACAGTGCCTCATAGAACATGCTCAGCGGAAACTCGTCCGGAAGCACGTCATCCACCAGCTTGCGCGGCGGCTGCGTGAGGTCGAGGGCGTCCGGGCCCTTGGCCCACTTCGAGCCCGGGTGCGGGGCGAGGTAGGTGGAGACCAGCTCGTACCCGGCGAACCAGTGCACGAGCTTCGGACGGTCGATGCCGTCCTTGTACAGCTTCTCGATCTCGGCGCACAGCTGGTTGGTGACCTGCGGCGCGCGCTCCCAGTCGATGGAGAGCCGGTTGTCGGTCCAGCGGACGACGTCGTGCTGGTGCAGGTAGGCGAAGAGCAGCTGGCCGCCGAGGCCGTCGTAGTTGCGGACGCGCTCGCCGGTGACCGGGAAGCGGAACATCCGGTCGAACAGCACGGCGTACTGCACGTCACGGGCCTGCGGAACGCCGTCCGCCTGGAGCTTCACGGCCTCCTTGAAGGCGGTGAGGTCGCAGCGCAGCTCCTCCAGGCCGTACATCCAGAACGGCTGGCGCTGCTTGATCATGAATGGGTCGAACGGCAGGTCGCCGTGGCTGTGGGTGCGGTCGTGGACCATGTCCCACAGCACGAAGGCCTCCTCGCAGCGCTTCTGGTCGTGGACCATCGCGGCGATGTCCTCGGGCAGCTCCAGGCCCAGGATGTCGACGGCGGCCTCGGTGACCCGGCGGAAGCGGGCGGCCTCGCGGTCGCAGAAGATGCCACCCCAGGAGAATCGTTCCGGCGCCTCGCGCACGGCGATCGTCTCGGGGAACAGAACGGCGGAGTTGGTGTCGTACCCGGCCGTGAAGTCCTCGAAGGTGATGCCGCAGAACAGCGGGTTGTCGTAGCGGGTGCGCTCCAGTTCGGCCAGCCAGTCCGGCCAGACCATGCGCAGCACGACCGCCTCGAGGTTGCGGTCGGGGTTGCCGTTCTGCGTGTACATCGGGAAGACCACCAGGTGCTGCAGGCCGTCGGCGCGGTGCGCGGCGGGCTGGAAGGCGAGCAGCGAGTCCAGGAAGTCCGGCACCTGGAAGCCGGTGTCGGCCCAGCGGCGCAGGTCGGCCACGAGGGCCTCGTGGTAGGCGGCGTCGTGCGGCAGCAGCGGGGAAAGCTCCAGGACGGCGTCGGTCACCCGGCGGACGGCGGCGGCGACCTCGGCCGGTCCCGGGGCGCCCTCGGCGTCGAAGTCGATCGATCCGTCCTTGGACTGCCCTGGCCGGATCTGCTCCACGGCATCCTTGAGCGCAGGCCATGCAGGGTGTTCGACCACCCTGACCGCAGGAGGAACCTGCTCCTGCGAACCCACCTGCACAAGAATTTCCGTCATGTCCCATCCTCCACGGGAGAACCTCACGTAAGGACACCGTACGCATACGGCGTTTCTCCCAGCAAGAGGGGGCTCCGGAAATTGTCCTGCATCACCCCATGGTCACCGCTCTTTTTCCTGTCCGGCATCATCCAGACGCACACTTCCGCTTCGGGTGAAGGCATGAGAAAGGCGGCTGGGGGCAGGAGGCCCGGTCGCGGGGATCCAGCCGGTCAAGCAACAGGACCGGCCGTCACCCCGAACGCGCGTGTACGTGCGGGTTCAACCCGTGACCCGGCCATTAGGCTGCGAGCCTGCCGCGTGGACGGCGACGTCCGTCCGGTCCGCGCGCGCGCCGAGCCGCCGTCGACGGAAGCGAGTTGAACCTTGAACTTCCTTACCATCGGTCACCGCGGGATCATGGGTGTGGAGCCCGAGAACACCCTCCGTTCCTTCGTCGCCGCCCAGCAGGCCGGCCTCGACCTGATCGAACTCGATCTGCACCTGAGCAAGGACGGCGCCCTGGTCGTCATGCACGACGCGGATGTGGACCGCACGACCGACGGCACCGGCCCGATCGCCGAGAAGACACTCGCCGAGCTGCGCGCCCTGGACGCGGGCCTGGGCGAACGGGTACCGGTGTTCGAGGAAGTCCTGGACGCCGTGAAGGCACCGCTTCAGGCCGAGATCAAGGACGTCGCCGCGGCCCGGGCGCTGGCCGAGGTGATGCACCGGCGGGATCTGGTCTCCCGGGTGGAGGTGTCCTCCTTCCACGACGAGGCGATCGTGGAGATCGCCCGCCTGGTCCCCGGTGTCCGGACGGCGCTCATCGCCAGCCTCCCCCCCTTTCGAACGGGCTCGGGCGGGGGGACCCCCATCGGCACCGACGTGGTGGAGCGGGCCGTGGCGGCCGGTGCCGCCACCGTCTGCCTCAACATCCGCCGGCTCACCCTGGAGATCGTCGAGCACGCCCGCAAGGCGGACCTGAGGATCATCGGCTGGGTGGTCAACACCCAGGACCACCTGCGGCTCGTGCGGGCCCTCGGCCTGGACGGGGCGACCACCGACCACCCCGAGATCAAGCGCACGGGCCGCTTCACCGCGTGACGGCCGCGTCGCGGCGATCATGCGAGTGGCTTGACCAGCAGCTCGAACTGCAGGTCGGCGCGCTGCGGGATGCCGAAGCGCTCGTCGCCGTACGGGAAGGGCGTCATCCGGCCCGTACGGCGGTAGCCGCGGCGTTCGTACCAGGCGATCAGGTCGTCGCGTACGGAGATCACCGTCATGTGCATCTCCGTGGCCCCCCAGCTCGCGCGGACCTGCCGCTCCGCCTCGGCGATGATCAGCTTGCCGAGGCCGGCGCCCTGGAGGACGGGGCTGACCGCGAACATGCCGAAGTAGGCGTGGTCACCGCGGTGCTCGAGCTGGCAGCAGGCGACGATCCGGCCGTCCCGCTCGACCGTCAGCAGCCGGCTGTCCGGTGACTTGACGACCGCCAGCACGCCCTCCTGGTCCGTCCGCTGACCCTCCAGGATGTCCGCCTCGGTGGTCCACCCGGCTCGGCTGTCGTCGCCCCGGTAGGCCGACTCGATCAGCGCTACCAGCGCGTCCACATCGGCGTCGGTGGCGTCACGGAAGGTCAGTCCGGCGGCGGCGGTGTCCATGGCGAAACGTCTCCGATCTCTGGCGCGGCAGGGCAGGACGAGACTAACCCTGCCACTACCCTCCGGGTGCATGGTGCACGTACTCAGCAGCCGGACACTCCTGCGCCCGACCGACCCCGAACGCTCCCGGTTCTTCTACGGCGAGCGGCTCGGGCTCCCCGTCTGCCGCGAGTTCGGCACGGGGCCGGACCGGGGCACCGTCTACTTCCTCGGTGGCGGCTTCCTCGAGGTCTCCGGGCGGTCCGAGACCCCGCCGTCGCCGGCCGTGCGGCTGTGGCTGCAGGTCCCGGACCTCTCCGAAGCCCACGAGGAACTCCGCGCCCGCGGCGTCGGGATCGTCCGGCCACCGGTGAAGGAGCCCTGGGGGCTGGTGGAGATGTGGATCGCGGATCCCGACGGGGTGCCCATCGTGCTGGTGGAGGTACCGGCCGATCACCCGATGCGGTACCGGCCGGGAATCTGACGGCCCGGAGGTCCGGCGGGCCGGCCGGCCCCCGCGGTCCCGTCAGCTCAGCGGTGTCACCCTCACCCGGTCGATGACCGGGGCGTACGCGGAGCGCTGACCGTGGGCGTTGCGGCCGGTGCCGTCGAAGTCGGGGAGCTCGTCGGCGGTGAAGGCGACCGTGTTGGCGCCCCGGCGCAGGGTGACGGGGACGGAGAGCTCGAAGAAGTTGTTGAAGTGGAAGGTGGTCGGGAACAGCACCCGATGCGGGGCGGCTCCGTTGACGGAGACGTCGGCGTGGCGGCAGAGCGGATCGGGGTTGTAGTGGGTGGCGGGCGCCTGTTCGCCGTTGGAGTAGCG
This sequence comes from Streptomyces sp. NPDC004542, assembly GCF_040610035.1. Classification (NCBI taxonomy): domain Bacteria; kingdom Bacillati; phylum Actinomycetota; class Actinomycetes; order Kitasatosporales; family Streptomycetaceae; genus Streptomyces; species Streptomyces sp. NPDC004542. The sequence goes on along the minus strand of NZ_JBEXLP010000138.1, from coordinate 3,892 downwards.
GATGGTCAGCGCGTGCCGTCCGGCCCGCTCGGCCGGCACGGTCAGGGTGAGCGAGTTCGCCGGTCCGGCTCCGATGCCGGCCACCGCCTTGCCGCCGGTGGCGAAGGTCTGGGCACCGGTGACGTGCGCCCGGCCGGTCAGGAGCCCGTCCTCCGCCTGGTGCGTGGAGGTCGGCAGCAGGCCGCGGGACGGTCCGGCCAGCAGCCGGTCCAGGACGAGCCGGTCCGACGCCCCGGTGACCGTGATCTTGTTGATGCCGCCGGCCAGGAAGAGGGGTACGGAGTCGCGTTCGACGGGCCCGAGTTCCTCGCCGTTGACGGTGAGCAGGCCCTCGCCCGGTCCGATGAGGCCGACGGTGACGCTCGCCTCGCCGTCGGCGGGCGCGTGCACCCAGAAGGTGGCGGTGCCCCCGCGCGGCAGGACGACCGCGCCGGGTCCGGAGGAACCGCGGTGGGCGTAGGTCACCCACGCCCCGTTCCCGAGCGCGGCGTACTCGGCGTCGTAGAGGGCGGGCGCGGTCACGTGCTCGTCGCGCAGGGCGAGGTCGAGCCGGTCGACGACCGCGTCGCCGCGGGTGACGCCGAGGTCGGCGTCACGGGCGGCCAGGGTGAGCGTGTGGCGGCCCGCGGTCAGCTCCACCCGGGTGTCGGTGCGGCCCCAGACCGCCCACTTGTAGCCGAGGGGCAGCCGCAGTTCCTGGGGTCGTCCGCCGTCGACGCGCAGGAAGACGTTGGTGGGGCCCTGCTCGCGCACGCCTTCGGCGAGGTTGTGGGAGTTGGCGAGGACCGAGACGTCGTACGTCCCGTCGCGCGGGACCTCGACGTCGAAGGCGAGGACCAGGTCGGAACCGGTGCGCAGGCCGCCGACGTGGTGGCCGCCGGAGGTGGCGAACTTCTCCACCTCGGCCGGGGATCCCTCGGGCCCGTGCACCACGTGGCCGGCACCGCTGTGCGCCGCGTCCTCGGCCTCGTACGTCCGCCGCCAGCCGGCCGAGGGTGCCGCCGCGGCGGCACCGTTGCCGCCCGGCGACATGACCGCCTGGTAGGCGGACATCTCCTCCAGGCCGGGCAGGCTCACCGTCACCTTGCCGTCCACGACGGGCAGTTCCAGGTCGGCGAGGATCAGCGGCTGGGCCGAGGCGCCCAGTTGGCCCGTCCACGGGATCTCCTGCAGCCGTACGTGCACGACGGTGCCGAACACCTCCGGGTCGACGCCCCCGAAGACGAGGCCGGCACCACCGCTGCCGCCGCCGAAGAGCACCCGTGCCTGGCGCTTGGCCCGGTCGAGGGCGGCGACGCCCTGGAGGGTGTACCGCGCGTCGGGCCTCGGCGCGGTGACCCGGACCGTGCTGCCGGTGAGCTGTCCGTAGGCGTTGAACAGCCACCACTGGCCGTTGCCCTTGTTGGCCTCCACCGCGGAGTCGTTGAGGTTGCCGTCGATGTTCCAGTACGCCAGGTCGGCGTCGACCTTGCACTCCTCCAGAGCGGCGATCCACTGGATCATCTGGCCGGGCACGGACAGGTGGTAGTTGTGCGCGTACTCGTTGATGTTGACCGGCAGCGGGCCGATCCCCAGTTCCCGCTCCGTGCGGCGGTACTCGGCGACGTTCCGGCGGATCTCGTCCGGTGACGACAGCTCGTGCCAGGTGACCACGTCGGGCAGGACACCGTGGTCGCGGGCGAACTCCAGGAAGCCGCGGACCTCCGGGTACAGGAGGCAGGTGTTGGGGCCCGCGATGCGCGCGCCGGGGTGGAGTTCCCGGATGAGCCCGCAGAGGTCCCGCCAGGCGGCGAACCAGCGGGTGGGGTCGTCCCGCCAGGAGACGGTGTCGTAGCTCCACTCCCCCGTGCCGAACATGTTGCCCTCGGGCTCGTTGAAGGGCACGTACACGACATGGGACGCGAGGGGACCGAGCGTGCGCACTTGCTCGACCTGGTGGCGGACCCGGGCCCTGAAGTCGCCGAGCCGTTCCGCGCCCGTGGCGCCGGGCCACCGGTAGGGGAAGCCTCGGTAGATGTCGGTCATGTAGATGTACACGTCCCGGCCGCCCGCCTCGACGAAGGAGGGGAGGATCTCCAGGGCGTCGGCGCCCGGGTGCTGGGTGCCGTCCTGGGCCTTGGTGGAGACCGTACGCACGTACATGCCCTCGACGACGTTGCGGCTGGGCACGCCGTCGCCGTAGAGCCCGTACAGCGTGCCGCTCGCCCCGCCGTGGACGGGGCCGGTGTCGGTGCCGAGATCGACGGTGAGCGTCTGGGCGGCGGAGGCTGCGTCGGTCACGACACCATCCCTTGTTCGCGATTTCGTACGTGAGTCGGCGAACCGAACGGGATTGACCGTAGGGATCACCTCCGGTAGGCGTCAACGGTCGCGACGGCCGCTTCTCACGCGCGCAGCGCGCCCATCCGTCCCTCCAGCCGGGTCAGCAGCTCGGCGAGCAGGCCGGCCAGTTCGCCCTGGTCTTCCGGGGCGAGCACGGACAGCACGGCCGTCTCGTAGGCCAGCTGCTCGGGGAGGACGCCGTCCACGAGGGCGCGGCCCGCGTCGGTGAGGCGCAGGTGGGCGACCCGGCGGTCCCGGGTGTCGCCGCGGCGCTCGACCAGGCCGCGCCCGGTGAGCTGCTTGAGGCGCTTGGTGACGGCCGCGCCGGAGGAGAAGGTCTCGCGGGCCAGCTCGCTGGGGGTCAGCTCGTGGCCGGTGCGGCGCAGGGCGCCCAGCAGGTCGAACTCGGGGCGACTGAGCCCGGCCCGGCGCAGTGGGGCGTCCTCGGCCTGTTGCAGGAGGGCGGCGCAGCGGTTGATGCGGCCGATGACCTCCATGGGTCCGGTGTCCAGCTCCGGGTGGACGGCCTGCCACTGCCGGACGACCGCGGCGACCGTGTCGCCCCTCGCCGCGTCGCCGTCGGCCGTCGGTCGTCCGTTCGTCCCCGTCATGGCCGTACGTCCTCCGTGGTCCTCGTCCCGGCCGGGGGGTGCAGCCCCTGGCGTCGTACCGTCGCGGCGAGCGTACGGTGTCCGGACTGTTCCGCGAGCACCACCCGCTCCTCGGGCAGGGCGCGTTGCCACCACTCACCGGACGCGGCGTCGGCCGTGGCGCGCAGTTCGACCAGGGCGGCGGCCAGCGAACGGCGGGCCGCTTCGAGGGCGCGGGGCTCCGGGCGGGGCTCCGCGACCAGGCGGGCGGCGCGCTCGCGGGCCCGCTCGGCCGCGTTCAGGGCGTGTTCGAGGCGGTCGCCGGCCCGCCGGTTGGTGACGGCGACGGCGGCGGCGAAACCGACGAGCGCGCCGACCAGGGTGTCCACGATCCGCTCGGTGATCAGTGCGGAGGAGTCCTGCGTGCGGGCGAATTCCGTGATGAGCAGCGCCATCGGGGTGACGCAGACGTTGCCGAGCCAGTAGTTGCGGCCGATCAGCGCCTCGGCTCCGAAATTGAGGGCGAGGCAGCACAGCACCAGGGCCGCGGGATGCAGGTGGGCCAGCGGGACGAGTGCGGCGAAGAGCAGGACGCCGGCCAGGTTGCCGACGACGCGCTGCACGCCCCGGCTCCAGGTGAGGGTGACGTTGGCCTGGTAGAGGGAGGCGGCGGTGACGACGGCCCAGTAGGGCCGGCCGATGCCGAGGACGAGGGAGGCGTATCCGGCGAGAGCGCAGCCGATGGCGGTGCGGGCGGCTATCGGGGCGAGCGACCCGAGGGCGCGCCACCAAGCGGGGTGCGGGGCGGCGCGCTCGGCGTCCACGCCGAGCAGTTCGTCGGCACCGGCGGCGTCCGGGACACCGGTCCGCGGGACGCGGCCGGTGCGGTCTTCCAGTCGACGATCTCGTACGTCGTACCGGCGCCGTCGTCGCGCCGGTAGACGGCGTCGATGCGGCCCCGCACGACGCGGCCGGCGAGG
>NZ_JBEXLP010000137.1:0-13365 GCF_040610035.1 Streptomyces sp. NPDC004542 | reverse complement strand
GGTCGCCGGAGCAGGGGCGGGGGCGGGGGGCGCGGGCGCCGGAGAGGGGGCCGGCTCGGCCACCGGAGGGGGCGCGGGAGCGGAGGCGGGCGGGGGGTACGCGGGCGCGCCGCTGCCGCCGGGACCGCGCACGGCGGCCCTCGCCGCCGCGACCCCGCCGCCGGGCGGCACCGACGCACCACCGCCGGCACCGCCACCGCCGCCGCCCGCCTGGACATGCGCGTCGGGACCGGGGACGTACCCCATGGCGGGCGCACCCGCCGGCCCCGCGGAGAAGTTGACCCCCCGCTCCAGACGGTCCAGGCGGGCCATGACCGAGCGCTCGTCGCCGTACGCGGCGGGCAGCAGCACGCGCGCGCAGATGAGCTCGAGCTGGAGGCGCGGCGAGGTGGCCCCCCGCATCTCGGTCAGGCCCTCGTTGACGAGGTCGGCGGCGCGGCTGAGCTCGGCGGCGCCGAACGTGTCCGCCTGGGCCTGCATCCGCTCGAGGACGTCGGCGGGGGCGTCGATGAGCCCCTTGTCCACCGCGTCCGGGACCGCGGCGAGGATCACCAGGTCCCGCAGCCGCTCCAGCAGGTCGGCGACGAACCGCCGGGGGTCGTTGCCGCCCTCGATGATCCGGTCGACGACCTCGAAGGCGGCGGCACCGTCCCCGGTGGCGAAGGCCTCCACGACCGAGTCGAGCAGCGACCCGTCGGTGTACCCGAGCAGCGAGGTGGCCATGGCATACGTCACACCCTCCTCCGCCGCACCGGCGAGCAGCTGGTCCATGACGGACATGGAGTCACGCACGGAGCCCGCGCCGGCCCGCACGACGAGCGGGAGGACGCCCTCCTCGACGGCGATGTTCTCCTTCCCGCACACCTCGGCGAGGTACTCCCGGAGCGTGCCGGGCGGCACGAGCCGGAACGGATAGTGGTGGGTCCGCGACCGGATCGTCCCGATGACCTTCTCGGGCTCGGTGGTGGCGAAGATGAACTTCAGATGCTCCGGGGGCTCCTCGACGACCTTGAGCAGAGCGTTGAACCCGGCCGACGTGACCATGTGGGCCTCGTCGATGATGTAGATCTTGTACCGGCTGCTCGCGGGTCCGAAGAAGGCCTTCTCGCGCAGTTCACGGGCATCGTCGACACCACCGTGCGAAGCGGCGTCGATCTCGATGACGTCGATCGACCCCGGCCCGTTCCGCGCCAGGTCACGGCACGACTGGCACTCCCCGCACGGGGTCGGCGTCGGCCCCTTCTCACAGTTCAGGCAGCGGGCCAGGATGCGCGCGCTGGTCGTCTTGCCGCAACCGCGCGGACCGCTGAACAGGTACGCGTGATTGACCCGGTTGTTCCGCAGCGCCTGCTGCAGCGGGTCGGTGACATGCTCCTGCCCGATGACCTCGGCGAAGGACTCCGGTCGGTAGCGGCGGTACAGCGCGAGAGACGACACGCTTACGAGGTTATAGGCGCCCACCGACAACGACCCCCGCCCGAGCCCCGGCCTCGGCCCACAACGCAAGCGCCCCTCACGCACCCGCCAGAGCCGACCTACCCTTGCTGCCTTCCGGCCCTGGGGGAGTTCAGTCAGATAGCGCCGCGTGAGGGGCTGCGCACAGAGTACCCGATCCCGGCCTGCGCGAACGAGTTCGCGAGCACTCCCCTCGGTCATGTAATGTTTCCGGCGGAGGATTCGCCTAGAGGCCTAGGGCGCACGCTTGGAAAGCGTGTTGGGGGCAACCCCTCACGAGTTCGAATCTCGTATCCTCCGCCAGTGCCTCACCGGGCACGATGTCGAAGGGCCCCACTGTTCGCAGTGGGGCCCTTCGGCGTTGTCCGTCTCAGTTTCCGTCTCAGTCGGCTTTTTCCTCGGAGCCGGGTGGCGTCCAGAGCGCGTCGCCGACCTGCTGGGCGACCTTGCGGAGCATGACTCCCGTCACATGCATGTACCGGGCCCGCATCCGGGCCGCTCCCCCGGGCTCCCAGCCCATGATCGAGTCGATCACGACGTCCGGGACGCCGAGGATCAGGAGGACGGTCGCGGCGGTGTGACGAGCGTCGTGGAGACGGCCGTCCCGGACACCGGCGTCCCGAAGCAGGCGCTTCCAGACGTGGAAGTCGGTGTTCGGGCTCAGCGGCCCGCCGGTCGGTGAGGCGAAGACGTACCCCTTGCCTTCCCAGTCGGCGCCGGCGGCGACCCGTTCCCGCTCCTGGGCTTCCCGGTGCCGGCGCAGGATCTTGATCAGCGGGTCGGGCAGGCCGATGGTGCGTCGTCCGGCCCGGGACTTGGTGGACTTGTGCTCGCGCCGGGTCTGCTCCCGCTGGGGGCAGTAGCCCGCCTTTCGTCCGCACGGATCGGCACCGCAGCCGTGCGCGTACTTGGGGCGCAGCCGGTTCTTGCGAATGCGGACGTATCCCGCGTCGAGGTCGACATCCTCCCAGTGCAGCCCGAGCGCTTCCCCTTGCCGCAGGCCGAGCGCCAGGGCGATGACCCATCGCGCACTGTTCCGGAGCTTGGCAGCCTCGACCAACAGGCTCTGAACCTCTTCGATCGTGTACGGCTCGATGTCCTCTTCTTCGAGCCGCGGAGCCTTGGCGATCTCAGCCGCGTTGGTCGGGACGTGTCCGCGCCGCACCGCCTCACCGAGGGCGACCCGGATCGTCCGGTGGACGTGGTGGGCGGTGCCGGCGGAGCTCCCGGACTCCTGCATCCTCCGGTAGAAGCGCTCCAAGTGCTCGGGCTCCAGGCGGTCGAGCTTGTGGGCACCGAGGCCGGGCACCAGGTGCACGCGCACGTCGACCTCGTACCCGTCGTACGTGTTCTCGGAGACGTACGGCTTGGCGATGTTCTCGACCCAGTGCTCAAGCCAGGCTTGCAGCGTCCAGCTCTGCCCCGGCTTCCTGAGCTTCTTGTCATCACGCGCCCGCTCCATCTCGCGGACGGCCTTGGTCACCTCTGCCTTTGTCTTGCGCTCGATGTGGCGGCGGTCGGGCTTGCCGTCATCACGGACGCCGACCGTCACTCGTCCGTGCCACTTGCCGTCATTGCCGAGGTAGATCGAGGAGGCGCCGTTGGGCTGTCGGGTGCGCTTCTTCTCTGCCATGTCCTCGTCCCCCTTCTCAGGCCGCTTGAGTGGGTCGGTGGCGCAGCTTGGCCACGTACGCGGGCAGGGCGTCGGCGGGGACTCGTCGGAGACGTTCGGGGCGGATGGTCGGTTCGGGGCGGATGGTCGGTTCGGGAACGTCCGGGACGTCAACGGGGTCAGCGGCAGGTTCCGGGGCGTTGTCGACGGCCGCTGGGGCGGTGTGGGCGAGGAGCGTGCCGCCGAGGAAGGCGACCGCGGGCCATCCGGCGACGAGGATGCGGAGCCAGGCCGGGACGTGCTGCGTGTCGAGCAGGCCGGCTGTGGCTACGTTGGCGCCGAGGGATGCGGCGAGGGCGATGACGAACCAGCACCACCCGGCCGCTCTCGCGTCGCCGCATCGCAGTCGGCGCCAGGCGGCGACGAGCAGCAGGTCGACGCTGATCGGGTAGGCCCACGCTTTCCACCCGTCCTGTCCGGCCGCCGAGGCGATGTCGTGCAGGTGGGCGAAGGAGAGCGCCGCCGCGATGAGCGCTTGGACGAGTACCGCGTCGACACGGGCCAGGTGGGCACGCATGCTGCGGCTCCTTTTCGGATTCGGGCATGGCAGGGGTAGGGAGGTGGCGCGAGGCGGTCACGCCGACCGGGAGAGAGGGAAGGTCAGTCGGTCACCGGGCGCGGCCGGACGAGCGGCGCCGGGGCGGCGAGGGGGCCCGCCGGAAGGTGCGGCCGGAAGGGCTTGAGCGCGGGCAGGTCGGGCGCCAGGTGGGCCGACTCCTGGCAGACGCGGGCAGCGTCGCCGAGGGAGAGGTAGGGGGTGCGGATGCGGGACCAGCCGCCGGAGGTGTCCCCGGCCACGGCCAGGCCCGGTCGTTCGGGAGCGATGGCGCAGGCGGCCATGACCGCTTCCGGCGCGATGTCGCCGAGGGCCATCTTCGCCGAGGCCTCGTCGTTGACGCGGTGGCAGACGCGGCCGGTCAGCTGGGCCCGCAGCATCGTGGCGCCCTTGCCCAGCTCGGCACCGAAGCGCTGCCCGCAGACCTCCAGGTAGATACCGGCGGCCCGGCCGAGCTGGGCGAGGCGGATGAGCTGGGTGACCATCTCGTCCCGCCGTTCCTCGTCCTTCCTTGTCGCGACGAGGAAGAGTTCGGCCACCTCGTCCACGAACAGGACGACGGGTGTGGGCCGCTCGCTCTCGGGCAGGCCCCAGATGTCGGAGGTGATGTCTTCGGCCGGGGTGCCGGGTGCGATGCCCTGCCGGGCTTTGATCAGGTCGTATCGGTCCTCCATTTCCTCGACGAGCACGGGCAGCAGCTCGGCCGCCTGCTCCGGGTCGGTGGCCAGCGCGGAGAGCCGGGCGGCGAACGGCGCCAGCTCCACACCGCGCTTGCAGTCGATGCCGACCAGGGCGACCGGTTGCCGTGCGAGTCCGGTGATCAGGTGCCGCAGGTACATGGACTTGCCGGACAGCGTGGCGCCCAGGGTGAGTTGGTGGGGAACGGTGCGGTAGTCGCGTACGAACGGCATGGCGTCCTCCCGCAGCGCCACCGGCACCGTCAACAGCCCCTCGTCGAGCTTGCGCGGCATACGTACGCGCCGCAGGACGTCGAAGCCGACGAGCCGCAGTTCGACCACACCCGGCTTGACGGTGGTCACGTAAACGGCGTGGACCCCCCAGGCATGCCGCAGCCGCTCAGCCGAGGCGGCGAGGTCGGCCGGCTCCTGCCCCGGAGCGAGCCGCAGCCGAAGCCGTAACCCGGTCGAGGTGGGCCGGACGATGCCCCGGCGCGGAGGCACCGGCCGCACCTCACGGCGAGTGGTGGCCTTGACCGCGAGGACCCGCAGCCGGGACGGCGCCACGGTCAGCCCGCACGCCTCCATCACCGAGTTGTACGAGCCGAGCAGCCGGGCGGTGGATATCGGCAGGCCGACCGTGGACCAGTAGACCGCCGGATGCTTGGCCCGGGTGTAGGCGGCCCCGCCACCGAGCGCGGCGAGGGGACCACCCACCTCCAGGAGTGTCGTCAGGTCGGTCATCAGGCCGAGGCCCCCACGGCGGCCGGGAACGCGGCCGGGGTGACTGCGGCGGCCCGGTAGGCGATGCCGTGCCGCTGCCGCCCGTTGAAGACGCTCTCCCACGGGCGGGCGGCCAGCCCCGGCAGCGAGACCGGCGAGCCGAGGGCGAGCCCCTCCGACACCCCGCTCTCCGGCACGGTGACCTTGATCAGCGACGACTCGCCGTCCTCGATGTAGACGACGCCGACCGTCATGAGCGCCTCACCGCTCACGGCGTCCTTGGCGATCTCGCCCGTCTGCCGGTCGCGGACCTTGGGTTCCGGGGCCTCGGTCAGCAGGATCGTGGCCGCCGAGGTCTCCACACGGATGGTACGCAAGGCGCACTCCTATCTACTCGTCTAGACATGATGCGTACTGCGAACCCGCTTGCCGGGATCACGTGAACACCTTGCCATACGACTTGTCCACTCGTCTATATGAGTAACCGTGTCGGTGTGTACGAGTCGAAGAGCGATCCCCCACGCACCACCGCCGCTCACGCGCTCAGGTCGCCGGAAGCTGGTACGACAGCACGTAGGCGTCGGCCGCCATCACCGTGTCGCACACCTCCACAGCCCGCCCCTCCGTGTCGTACGCGGTCCGGACCAGGTGGATGACAGGCACACCGGCGGCCAGCCGCAGCGTCCGCACCTCGCCCGGGGAAGGCATCCGGGCCCTGATCTCCTCCTCGAAGTGGTCGAGGTGATGCCCCAGCTCCTCCAGGCGGGCGTAGATACCGCCGGGGCCGGGGTTCGGCTCCGCGATCGGCGTGCCCCGGGCAATGTCGAGGGGCAGGTAGGAGGTGGCGAACTCGACCGGGCGGCCGTCGAGGAGGTAACGGCGCCGCCGGGCGAGCACCCGCCGCACGGAGCCCAGCCGCGTCGACAGCTCTTGGCTCGCCTTCTCCTCCTTCACCTCCAGACTGTCGACCGTGGGGTGACTGCCGGCCGCGTCGGCTTCCGCGATGAACGCGGACTTCCCCTGCTCCCTGTGGCGGCGGGCGAAACGGTCGGAGGCGAGTCGCCGCACGGGCGGCCGGGGCCGCACGAAGACGCCCTTGCCGTGCTCGGCGTGCACGAGCCCCTCCCCCTGGAGGATGGAGAAGGAGTTGCGGACCGTCATCCGGGAGACGCCGTAGTGCTCGACGAGTTCCGCTTCCGAGGGCAGCTTCTCGCCCTCCTTGAACCGCCCGCGGTCGATGGCCTCGCGCAGTTGGTCGGCGATCTGCCGGAAGACGGCACGGTCGCTCGTAGGGTCGAGCGCGCCGAGGAAGCCGGAAGGGAGAGGGGGCATGTGTACTCCTTTAGGTGTCTAGACGAGCTGCTGGTCGTTGTTGCTACCGTGGAGAGCCTAGTCAGCCGAGAGGGCCGAGGAACGTGAGCACTGATCGCCCGCACTCCGTGAGCGTCGCCGGGGTCATCGTCGACGACCAGGGCCGGGCCCTGCTGATCAAGCGCCGCGACAACGGCCACTGGGAGCCCCCGGGCGGCGTCCTCGAACGCGAGGAAACCATCCCCGAAGCCCTCCAGCGCGAGGTCCTCGAAGAGACCGGCATCAAGATCGCACCCTCCGCGACCCTCACCGGCGTCTACAAGAACATGACGGGCCTGATCGTCTCGCTGGTCTTCCGCTGCGAGGCCGCCGACGGCACACCCACCACCGGGGACGAAACCCGCGCCCTGCGCTGGGCCACCCGCGAAGAAGTCACCGAGCTCGCCGACGAGGCATACGCGATCCGCGTCCTGGACGCACTCGACGCAGCGTCTCCGCCCGCCATCCGCGCCCACGACGGCGTGAAACTCGTCTAGCCCGAACCCGCTGCACATGGCGGCCTATCAGCACGAAGGAACTTGTATGCACGAGTATACGAGCAAGATTCGGGTCTGGGGACTGTCTTGTCCAGGATTCCCCGAAGAGGTGAGCCGGGCCCGCCGCTGGACCCGCGACATCCTGCGCGGATCGCCTCTGGCGGAAGACGCGGAACTGATCGTGAGCGAGCTGAGCGCGAACGCGATCCTGCACACGGCCAGCGGCCGGGAGCAGGGCGGCTTCCACCTGGCCCTTGCCATCTCCCCGCAGGTGGTCGCCCTGTCGGTCACGGACGACGGCGGCACCAGCACAGCCCCCAAGACCCAGCACCAGGACCAGGACGCCGAACACGGCCGGGGCCTGGACATGGTCAGCGCACTCGCCCAACGGGTCATCGTCCACACCAGCCAGGCCGGCCACACCGTCACCGCCGAACTGTTCACCGCACCGAAGGAACCCGCAGGAGGGCACCCATGCTGACCTCCACCCACACCGAGACGCCAGAGGTGAGCACCCAGCCACTCCCCTACCAGTGCCGAGCCGCCGCATACACCTTGGACGAGGTCCGCCCGATCCCACTCGGCTCACACGACACGGCAAGCCCCCGCCTGGCCCTGCACTGGTTACGAGAGCGCACGCACCACATCACAGACCAGCTCGAACCCGCGTACGCGCGGCCGGGACTGCACTGGCTCACCGACGAAGCGGAACACGAACGCGCCCTCACCTACCTCGCCAGCGGCACGGAATACCAACTCACCCTCCACGACGACAGCACCCGCTACGTGCTCGCGATCTACCCCCTGGGAGCGGCCACATGAACGCACCCACCCCGGCTACTGGTGCGAGTGCTGGACCGAAGACCTGATCTCCGCCCAGGGACCGGCACTCCGAGCATCCTTCGACGCCTACTCACCGCCACAAGCAGACAGATGGGTCGCGGTCGCCCTCCGCACCATCTCACCGGCACTCGACCCCGAAGCGTCGGACGAGGCATGGGCATGGCTCTACCAAGGCCGCATCACAACCCGCCACGCCCTCCTACGCGCAGAGCCCTGCACCGTCTCGGTCACGCACTCCAACACCCGCATCACATGGACGATCCGGCCTGCGATCTTCCTGCCCCTGACGAACCAGCAGGACGCCGAACTCCCGGCCTGCGCACACGCCTTCAAGCCCCAGCCGACCGACTGAGTTACAACTTTCTCTACTGGTTCAAGGTGGCTCGCTCCGCTCACCGGGCGCGGCCCGGCCCCCGGCCGGGCCTGCGCTCCTGTCTCCGCCCCGCTCCAGCCCGGCCGGCGCCCGTGCCGCGCCATGAGCAATCAGCTACTTCCGGGCGGAGGGAGGCGCAGCACAGCTCGGGCGGACGACTCACCAAACTCCAGCGCATGCACCACACGGCGCACCTCGCATCAGACCGTACAAGTGGCTTCACAAGGCACAATCTCGCTCGCTACCATCGCTGATAATTCAAGTTGCTGGCTGCACTTACCGGGGGGGCGCGTGGCCGACTACTCTGCCAACGAATCCATGCTTGGCTACCTGTATCAGGCCAGGTATGCGCTGCATGCCGCATTGAGCCGGATCCAGTCTGGCTCAACCGCCAACGTTCGAATCGAACAACTGGACGACGTCAGTTTCGATTCTCCGGGGACGCCGACGGAAGTACTGCAACTCAAGTACCACACTGATCCTTCTACGACCATACCTAACGCTTCAGCGGACATCTGGAAAACGTTCAGAATTTGGCTGGATCAGCCAGCAGGATATTCGTTTTCACAGGAATCTCCTGTTTGTCGGTATCTAATTACGACAGGCAGGGCGGCGACAGGCTCTGCAGCCTACTATCTGCGCGATCAGGACCGCGACTTGAGCAAGGCAACCGAGATTCTCACGAAGACTGCAGAAACCTCCAAAAACGATAAGCAACAAGACGCATATGAAATGTTCCTCAAGCTGGAGCCGACGGAGAGGGCTGCCCTTGTTTCAACCGTCATCATGATTGACAGCGAACCACTTCTGGATGACCTCGAAGCCGATCTGCAGAAAAAGCTGTACTTCGCAGCCTCTTCAGATAAACGACCGGCTTTCCTTCGGCGTCTAGAGGGCTGGTGGTTTCAGCGATGTGTGCAGCATCTCAGGGATAAAAATGCCCCACCCATCACAGTCGCAGAGATTCAGGAAGAGCTTGAGTTGATAAGGGAGGAATTCAGACGCGATAACCTACCCATCAATCCGGAGATTTTCGACATCGTTGAAGAAGAAGGAGGTGACAGTGACTACGTCCGTCAGCTCCAGCTCATCAACGTAACTGGTCCACGACTAGCAGGGGCCGTGTCGTGCTATGTTCGCGCCTTTGCGCAGAGATCAGAATGGCTTCGAGATGACCTACTAGCTCCGGGCGAACTTTCCCGGTACGAGGAACGCCTAAAGGAGGCGTGGCGGGTAAGATTCTGGGAATCACGAGAGGAAATTGGCGAATCCGCCGCAGAAGCAGAAAAGATAAAAGTCGCCCGGATACTCTACAAGTGGGTTGAGCAAGAAGCCGATATTAGAATCCGAGAAATGTGTCGCGAATCTTTCGTTATGCAAGGAACTTATCATGGCCTTGCCGATCAGCGTGTAGTTGGATGGCATCCCGACTTTGAAGCGAGATTGGCGTCTTTGCTTGAGAGCGAGCCTGCATGAGTCAGTGGCTGCAACAGTTCACTAGCCAGGAAGAATCAGCGCTCTTCAATCCTGCCTTCCTTTCCGTCGTCATTCGGAAGTCTGCTGAATTTTACGAGTCTGAGGCCAAGGAGAAGATGCCATTGTCTTTGGCCTTTCTGACCGTCCCCGCCGCCATGAGTAAGCAAGTTCGTGACACTTTTCCGATCATAAAGACCACGTCCCTTCTGGTCTGGATCGAAACGCATGAGAGAGAGCGCCTAGTACTGCAGAGAAATGCGCCCGCGCTGGCGCCGGCAGTGAGAAATGCACTGATTCTCGGCGCGCAAGCCGGTCTGTTCACACTGGAACATGCCACGGTTGGCGCTACTCCCGCACGCAGGATTAGGAATCTGCAGTCACTATCTCAAGGATCCCCTGAAGTGAAAGACATCCTCAAGGTCGCTGAGCGGCTAGGGAAGAGTTTCGCAAGATCAGGTGATGCCGCCTCGATCTTTTCAATTTGGGGAGTCACTGCAGGATGATACAGATTCGCGAAATCGTACTCTACTCGTGGACCGGAAAAAGGCGCAGGTTGCCGCTGAGGTTGAACGCGGTCAACATCATCACTGGAGATTCCGCCACTGGTAAGACCGCTCTTACCGACATCATTGACTACTGTCTCGGTAGTGGGACGTGTGATGTGCCACGGGGAAAAATTACAGAGACTGTGGCATGGTATGCACTGCTTCTGCAAGTGAACGAATTCCAGGTTTTCGTCGCGAGACAAGCCCCGGAGGAAGACGCGCAGTCGTCTCAGCGAGTCTTTGTAAAACAAGGCGCGTCAGTTGGGATCCCCGATTACGCGGAACTCACGCCCACGACGAATGCCGATGGCCTCATTGGTCTCCTGTCGCGCCTGCTCTCATTCCCGGATACGGGAAATGCGGAGTTGCAAGGGCTTCCTAATTACTCCGTTACCCTCCGGCATGCTGCGTTCTTCCTGTACCAGCAGCAAGACGAAATCATCAGCCGGCAAAGACTCTTCCACCGCCAAGGGGAACCGTTCGTCTCAAACTCTATCCGGGAGACCCTTCCTTTTTTCCTAGGTGCTATCACGGCGGAGAATGTCCGGGTTGCGCGTCGCATTAATCGACTCAAGAAAAGGATTAGGGACACTGCCAGAGAGGTTGCTGACCTAGAGGCAGCAGCCGACCGGGGCGGAACACGAGCGCGACAGCTTCTAGCAGAAGCGGCTAGTGCAGGCCTGACTACTTCCAATTCCTCTGGCGAAAATTCATCGAACGTCGATGCACTGGCAGAATTGCGAGCTATCCTGGCATTGCGTCAGAACGCGAGCCGCAGAACCACAGAAACGGACAGTGCGCAGCTCGGCGATGCTGACAGCGCGCGCCAAGGTCTACTCCAGGAACGTGACCTTATTCGCAGGAGGGCTAAGCAAGCACAGAGCTCCCTTGAGTCTATCGCTACGCTTCTTCACGACCGGAGAAGCTTTGAAAGGCAAGCGGCTGAGCAACGGTCTCGACTTGCCTTTGTTCAGCTAATTCCTGACGCCGGGATCGACGAATGCCCTCTATGCGGTTCCCACGTAGGGGGACAACAGGAAGAGATCAACGAGCTACGCGAGCACTTCTCCTCTCTAAGTCGTATCCCTCAGGCACTGCCATCTGAGTCTCCCCGGTTGAAGGCTCTTGCTGACGCCTTGAAGCAGGAGATCGAAGAGTGCCAGCAAGCGATAAGAAGCAACTCTGCCCAACTGGAGGCAATCGAGCGAGCGAGCGAGCGCGATAGAGACTTGGCGCTGCAAGAAAACGTTCAGGCAGCCGTAGTCGGCCGCATCGACTTTTACCTTGAGGGAGTGGGAGGTGATGAACGGCTGAGGCTGCTCAAGCAAGAACTGGAATCCCTGCGTGTTCAGCTGGAGGCGGCAGAGAATGAGGTTGACTCCGACCTGATCCGTGACAGGACGCTTTCTATCCTGTCTAGACTGAATCAACGAATGACCAACTGGTCTAGCCAGCTCCCTATCGAACATTCATCTAATCCTCTCAGGTTTGACATTAAGAAACTGCAGGTCATTCTGGACACCCCGTCTGGTCCGCTAGCGATGCCGCAAATCGGAAGTGGGCAAAGTTGGGTTGCCTATCACGTGCTAGTACATATGGCACTCCATGAGTGGTTTGCCGAGCACAACAGGCCCGTTCCAGGGTTCGTGTTTTTTGACCAGCCGTCTCAGGTTGGGTTCCCTGCGGACTCAGAGTACCGAGATAATGGTGCAGTTTCGGGTGACAGGAATACGATCGCGGCGACCTTCCGCTTCATCATTGATGCTGCCGGTCGGGCAGCAAAGCCCTACCAAATTATCATCGCTGAACACGCAGATTTCGATGAAAAATGGTTCCAGGACTGTGTGCGAGAGAAGTGGCGGAACGGTAAAGCTCTCATTCCGCAAGACTGGTGACCAGCTCGCAAAAGCAGCGCAGTTGAAGCTTTGGCCATGAGCGGGAACTATAAACACGCTCGACGTGTCACGGCCGGCGCTACCGGCTTGCTCTAGCGGACGACAACCATAACGTTGCTGAGGTCGGCCGGGGTGACTCAGTCGTCCCGAGCGTTGCTCCTCTGCGACTGCCAGCACAGCGGACCGACAAAGGAATGCTTGTTACGGCCGTGGGCGGCGGACTGTTCTAAGTGACGCGTCATCTAGGGAAGTTTGCTGTTTCCGCCATTTTCCGGTGGCGTGCAGGTCAGACTGTGGTCATGGACTGGATCACACCCCTCACTGGGCTAGTCGGCGTGCTCGTGGGTGCTGCAACTTCCTACGCATCGACGCACCAAGCACAGAAGCGGCAGCTTGCCGATGCTCGTCTAGTGCGCAACGAAGCTGATCGTGCCGCTGTCGTTGCGGCGAATGCGCAGGCGCTCACTGCCCTTCTCGGACACATACGCAAAATGCCTTCTGACTCGTCGTCCGACGTGCCAACGACCGAGTACGAGCATCTTCTTGCGCGAGAGGAGGCTTGGTGGAATGAGTCACTTGAGTACATTGAGCCTGCACGCGTGGCCGCCTTGCAGGTCCGTGATGAGAAGCTGCGAGTGCTGCTTGTTGACGGCCTGACCTGGATCCAGGATTGCCAGTTCCTCAACCTCGGCCCGTACCAGCGAAGCCGGGATTGGTTGATGATGGGCACTATCCACCACTTGATCGCTTCTGTATTCGCCTGGCGGCGTGGTGACGCATCCATGCCGGAGCCCAATGGCCGTTATAAACGACTGAAGGAGGCATGGGAGTATGACGAAGAGGTACGTCGCATTGAAGCGGAAGAGCGTGAAGCGGCTCGGTGAAAACAGAGCTCCGGCCATCGTCATGGATTAGCCATGTCGCCTTCCTCTGATCGACGACGCTGGCAGCGTGGTGGAGTCCGGTGGGGGTGCAGCGAGGCACACGCGTGCCTGGTCGGTCGACACACCCACCATCGTGGCTGACTGTCGTCGGCTGACGTTCGTGCCACAACCGTGCCAGATACAGGAGTCAGCCACGGTCAACACCGGTGCCCTGCGGTCGAGTAGCCGCCCGCTTCATCGGCCAACCAAGCCGCAGCTCAGCCAGCAGATCACCCCGCCTCTCTCCTAAAGCGGTGTTGGACCCAGCCGGTCAGAGAGCCACATTGAGCCCTTTCCAACCTGGCTGTTGGGTGCGGCGTTGGGCTGACAACATGGTGAAGCCCCTGGTAGATGGGTTTTCGACCAAGAGAACCGTCTCC
>NZ_JBEXLP010000136.1:0-13447 GCF_040610035.1 Streptomyces sp. NPDC004542 | reverse complement strand
ACTACCGGTGTGACCGCGACGCGGACACGCTCTTGTCTTCGCCGGGGCGGGCACGATGCATTCTCTTGCGGCGATCAGATCTGGTTGAGGCCGCCATCGACGAACAGCTCGGATCCGGTCACGAAGCTGCTCTCACTGCTGGCGAGAAACAGTGCGGCAGCTGCGGCCTCGTCCGGGTGCCCCATCCGGCCCAGCGGAATCTGGCTGGCGAAGACGTCCCTCATCTTCGCGGCCTGGTCGGCGTCCGCGGCCAGGCCGGTGATGCCCGGGGTGACGATCGGGCCGGGAACCAGGGTGTTCACCCGGATCGCGCGGCCGCTGAGTTCGTTGGCCCAGGTGCGGGAGAAGGAGCGGACCGCGGCCTTGGAGGCTGCGTATACGCCGAAGGCCGCGCCGCCCGAGGTAGCGGCAGTCGATCCGGTCAGGATCACCGAGGCGCCGTCGTTGAGCAGCGGAATGGCCTTCTGGACGGTGAAGAGCATGCCTCGCACGTTGATGTTGAAGGTGGCGTCGAAGTGCTCCTCGGTGACCTGCTCAAGAGCGGCGAACTCACCGCCGCCTGCGTTGGCGAACAGTACGTCGATGGACCGGCCTTGCCCGGCGACAGCCGCGTAGAGGCGGTCGATGTCCGCGAGGTTCGCGACGTCGCCCTGGACGGCGGTGGCTTCCCCACCGATCTCGACCAGCGCGGCGTCGAGAGCCTCCTGCCGGCGGCCGGTGATGAACACGTGCGCGCCCTCACGTGCGAATCGCGTGGCGGTGGCCAGTCCGATTCCGCTGTTGCCGCCGGTGACGACCGCCGTCTTCCCGTCAAGCTGTCCCATGATCGTTTACCCCTGTCCGGTGCGGACTCCAAGTCGTGCACCAAGTGTCACTGCGGTGTTACAGCCCGAACCGGACGGCTCCGAGCCCTCTTTATGGACCATACGGTAAAGAACCACGTTATGGACCGAACGGAAAAAAACGTGACCGCATCCACACTTCGGAGCGCCGGCAGGTCGGCCGGTGTCAGCCCGTCCGCCAGGGTGCCGGGAAAGCCGGAGGGCGAGCTGTGCGCCACGCGCCCCGCCGACCTGTGTGCCGCGCGCGCCGGACATCTCACAATCTGGACCGATAGGTCAAGAAGGGCGTATGCTGTTGGACATGGGACGACCGCGGAATTTCGACGAGAACCAGGTTCTGGAGTCTGCGCGCGAGCAGTTCTGGAATCAGGGCTACGCGGCTACGTCACTGCAGGACCTGACGGACGCCACGGGACTGGGCAAGGGAAGTCTGTACGGGGCCTTCGGCGACAAGCGGCAGCTGTTCTTGCACGTGTTGGACGGCTATCGCGACGAACAGCTGAAGGGCGTCCGGGCGGTCCTCGCCGGGCCTGGTACGGCCTTCGAACGCCTGACCCTGCTGATTGAGGGGGTGGTCACGGGATTCACGGAGGACCCGCAGCGGCGCGGCTGTTTTCTGGTCAACAGCACGTCCGAGCTGCACAGCAATGATCCGGATGTCGTCTCCCGGGCCCGCACCAGTTACCAAGCGGTCGAAGATCTTCTGATCGCCTGCGTGAAGGAAGCCCAGGACGAGGGGGCGGTCGAACCGGGCGCGGACGCTCAGGAGCTCGGGCGACTGCTCCTCGCGGTCATGCAGGGCATCGAGTTTCTCGCGAAGACCGACATGGGCGGCTCGGCTCTGCTGCAGATAGGCCAGGCCGCTCTCAAGCAGCTGTCCCGGCACTGACTGGCCAGGGCGGGATTTTTGGCCCCATGTCCGACGTGGCTCCACGCAGGCGTTCACGGGTGGCTTGCCGTGGCCCCACTTCCGGGCCTTCTCCCTGGTGAGTGCCGGAGCCGGCTGAAGTCGCCCCGGGGTGTGTCCGGTTTGAGCGGGGCCAACGCGAGTCGCCTCAAGGTAGGGCCAAGAACTCCGCCCCAGCCACACTGACCATCCTGCAGGCTGGCACCTTCCACAGGTGAAGCGGCGACAAGCAGTTGTTCAGGTGGGCCTGCTTGAGTTGGTGGGCGAGCGTCCAGCACACCTGCCCTCCGAGCGCCCCCACGGCTCGTCCGGCCGCCGGTCTCAGCGCGGTTGACGGTCTGCCCCCTTTCGCCGTGCCCCTGAGCGGGCCGTCTCCAGCCGTACGGCTGTGCCATCGACTGCGCCTCACCGCCAGCCGGACGATGCTCTGGCGGCCGAAGGTGCCGGACCGTGTCCCACGGAGTACTGGGAGCGGGGCCTCCAGTTCCCCAAGTCCGCGCAGGACCTTGTTCGTGCCTGTCTTCCGCATGCTGGCGGCAAGCTATCAATTGGCGCTTTGATGCACTAACTTCGCGATGTACCTGAAGAGGACATATGTTCTTGACTGTACGGTCCATAAGGCTTATCTTTGGGCTGCGACCCGCGGATTCGCTACTGCAATTGGACGTCGGGTCGGCGGTAGACGGGCACAGACTTTTCCGCTGCACGGCAGGGAGAAGCCGGGCGGGACTGCGCGAGGGTTTCGCGTGCCCCACCGCAAACGACTGTATACGCCTAACGAAACGTGATCGCCATGACCACCGCTGCCCAGCCGCCCTTCGCCTACAGCCTGCACAACGTGACGATTTCCGTCAGTGACCTCGACGCGTCGATCCAGTGGTGGAACCGGGTGTTCGGCCTCACCCTGCTGGCGAAGTCCCGCTTCGACGCCATCGGAGCGGACGTCGCCTTCCTGGAAGGTCCCGGGTTCCGGCTCGAGCTCCTTCAGCCCGCAGACGGTGTGCGGATCCCTGAACTGACGGCAGAGCCCCCCGCCCACATCCGCCCGATCGGCAACAAGGCCCTGGTCTTCCGTGTCGAGGACCTCGCCAGCGTGACCTGCACCTTCCGTGATCTGGGCGTGACGACCGTCTGGGAGCAGATGGACCTCGGCGACGGCAGCATCTCGACCGCGATCCGTGACAACGACGGAAATCTCATCAACGTCTTCCAGCAGGGCGCAAGCCCGATCGGCTGACACGGCGCACCGATCGCGCTCCGCCCGGCACACGGCCAGACGTTCACAGTGCAGACGGCGCGCGATCGCCCTGACCACGCAGCCAGGTTCAGCCGTTCCGGACGTAGTGGCCAGCTTCTCGAAGACGGCCCGCAGCTTCGGCTCGCTGTCGGGCAGCTGCTTGTCGAAGACCTTCTTCCCGGCCGGGTGATCCCGTGCCCGTGATGGGCGCTCTAGCCGACGTTGTCCGGGACAAAGGCCGGCTCGCTCTCCCGGGTAGAGATCGGCGATCCGCCGCATGGACAAGTCGGGCAGGTGGGCGACCTTGCAGCCGGCGGCCCGGGCGACCCTATGGGGCGGGGCCCGATGGATGCGGGCTGGTCCACGAGCACGAGCACGGTGCCGAACTTCGCGTCGGACCTCTCATCCCGGAGGCCGGCGATCCTCTTGCAGGACCACGGAAAACATAACTCGGGGGCGGCCGCCGCTAACTGCGCGCGAACTCGAGCAGGTCGTTGTTGAAGATCTCGGCGTACTTGGGCACCATCGCAAGGCCATGAGGTGCGCCCTCGTAGACCTTGTACTGCGCACCCTTGACGATCTTGGATGATTTGGCGCCTGCGGAGACGATGGGCACGATCTGGTCGTCGTCGCCATGCACGATCAGTGTTGGCACGTCGACCTTCTTCAAGTCCTCGGTGGTGTCCGTCTCGGAGAACGCCTTGATGCAGTCGTAGGCGCCCTTGATGCCGACTGTCATGCTCCAGAGCCAGAACTCGTCCCGCGTTCCCTGGGAGACGGTCGAGCCCTCACGGTTTGCACCGTAGAACGGGGCACTGAGGTCCTTGTAGTACTGCGAGCGGTCCGTGAGCACACCCTGGCGGATCTCGTCGAACACCTCGATCGGCAGGCCCTCAGGGTTGGCTTCCGTCTTCAGCATCAGCGGCGGGATCGCGCCGAGCAGGACCAGCTTGGCGACCCGTGCCGTGCCGTGCCGGCCGATGTAGCGGGTGACTTCGCCGCCGCCGGTGGAGTGCCCGACCAGAATGACGTCGTGCAGGTCTTCGGTTTCGATGACCGCGGCCAGGTCGTCGGCGTACGTGTCGAGGTTGTTGCCGTCCCAGGGCTGACCGGAGCGGCCGCCACCGCGCCGGTCGTGAGCGATGGCGCGGAATCCGTTGTCCACCGTGAGCTTCATCTGAGGGTCCCAGGCGTCGGCAGTGAGCGGCCAGCCGTGGGAGAAGACCACGGGCTGGCCCGAGCCCCAGTCCTTGTAGAAGATCTGCGTGCCGTCCTCGGCGGTGGCGAAGGGCATGGTTGCGCTCCTCTCGATGTCCGCTCGCGGGCCCCTTACGTCACGCCCTCCGGGGATGTGACGCGAAAGCGGCGCCGCATGAGGTCAACGTTAATTGCGGGGCAGCGATTCAGCGCGTCTGGAACCACCGCTTCGGTACGAGTGGGACGGTCGTTGCCTGACAGGCGAGGAAGTGGTCTGTCTCGTACGGTGGTCCTTGCGGTCAGGAGAATTCACCGGTTACGCCACCCGAGTGAACTCCGGGCACAGTCACCCACCCGCCCTGAACATCACCACCGGTGGCGGGCGGCAGCCAGGTGATCACGGGTCGTTACTACTCGTTCTGTGACGTGCGGAGGGCACGACATGGGATCCGACGTTGACGTGCTGGTTGTCGGTGCTGGTCCGGCGGGGTTGCTGCTCGCAGGTGACCTGGCCGGGCCCCTCTCTGTCAGTCTTGGGTGAGACGTTCCGCTTCGTCGGGTTAGCCTGAGAGGGCACGACAGGAGAACCACCCCCTCATGACCAGCACCACTCCCGCCGGATCCGACCCGGCGCCCCGGCCGAAACGCCGCACGTTCAGTCCCGAGTACAAGCTACGGATCGTGGCCGAGTACGACGCCGCGCCCAAGAATGAGAAGGGCGCGGTCCTGCGCCGCGAGCGGCTGTACCACTCGCACGTCAAGGAATGGCGGGCCGCGAGGGATGCCGGGGCCCTGGAAAAGCTGGTCGACCAGCGCACGAGCCCGGCAAGGCCGAAGAAGCCGGCTGCCGAGGCGGAGAACGAGAAGCTTCGCCGCCAGGTGGAACGACTGGAGAAGGAACTGGCCCGCAACAAGGCCGCGCTGGAAGTCATGGGAAAAGCTTCCGCGCTCTTGGAAATGATCTCCGAGGGCGCGGACTGACGCACGCCGCCGCCCCGGTCACCGACGACGCCTTCGCCGGCGTCGAGGATGCGCTGGGCATCACCGCCGCGTGCCGGCTGCGGTAGCCGTCGGCGGTGACCGCGATCGCAACATAGATCGGCCTGTTGGCCACCTGCCCGTCCCGGATCTTGGTTCTGTCGACGATCTTGTGATCCGGACGGTTGAGCGGGCTGTGCCGACTGTTCGCGATCATGCATCGGGTGCTCTCGTGATGTGCTCCTGGAGCTGTTTCCGCACCTGTCCGCGCTGCTGATCGAGGAGGTCGAGCGACGGCCGGACAAGGTAGTACTGCGGGCACGAGCGCGGTCGACGACGGGGGCCTGCCACTGCGGTCGTAGCTCGTCGCGGGTGCACGGCGGGTATGTACGCAAGCTGCGTGATGCCGCCGTGGGCGGTCTCGTTGTCGTGATCGAGTTACACATACGCCGCTTCCGCTGTGAGAATCCCGCCTGTGCGGCAGTGACGTTCGCCGAGCAGATCGCGGGGCTGACGACTCCGCACGGCCGCTATACCCCTTTGCTGCGCGGGCTGTTGATCCAGATCGGATTGGCGCTGGCCGGCCGGGCCGGGGCCCGCCTGGCGGCCGCGGTCGGCATCACCGTGGGCAAGGACACCCTGCTGCGGATGGTCCGGGCCCTGCCCGAACCGGAGATCGGCGAGGTTGAGGTGCTTGGTGTCGACGACTTCGCCTTCCGCAAGGGCCGCCACTACGGCACCGTGCTGATCGATATGGCCACCCACCGGCCGCTTCATCTCTACGACGGCCGCGAGGGCGAGGACCTGGCCGCCTGGCTCCAGGGCCATCCCGAGGTGAAGGTCATCTGCCGAGACCGGTACGGGTTTGCAGAACCCGTTCTCACTCAAAAGAGGGACGGACCCCCTTCTGAGAGTTGCATTGTGCGAAAATCCGGGCCCATGACGGACCCTCAGCACCCCTCCCCGGCCGACCGGTCGGACGCGGACGAGATCGAGCAGCACACCTGTCCGAAGTGTGACGCCCAGCCCGGCTCGCCGTGCCGCTCGCGCGGCGGCGCGGTCGCCTCCGCGTACCACACCCGCCGCTTCACCATTGTGCCCCGGCTGAAGAAGGCGCTGCGGGTGCCGACCCCCGCGGACCGCAACCCGGGCAAGCCCTGGCGGCCCGGCACCCCGCCCCCGGCTCCGGCCCTCGCGGACATCCCGGGAGCGGACATCCGCATCGGCTACGCCCGCTGCTCGACCCTCGGCCAGGAACTCGGCTCCCAGCTCGACGCGCTCACCGCGCACGGCACCCCCCGCGACAAGATCTTCAGCGAGAAGATCAGCACCCGGGTGCGGGTCCGCCCCCAGTTCGAGGCGGCACTGCGTACGGCGCGGGAGATCAAGGCGCACGCACCGCACTGCCGGGTCATCTTCACCGTCTACGAGATGAAGCGGCTCGGCCGCGACGCCGCCGAACTCACCGCGCTCGCCGACCACCTCACCGCCCATGGCCTGGTCCTGGAGATGCTCGCCGGGCCCCTGCCCGGCATCTACGACCCCACCGGCGCCGCGCCGCTGCTGTTCGCGTTCTTCGCGGCGATGGCGGAGACCGAGCGGGAGAACATCCGGGAGTCTACGCTGGAGGGGCTCGACACCGCGGCCCGCAAGGGCAAGCACGGCGGCCGGCCGCCGGTCATCACCGACGACATGCTCCACACCGTGCTGCGGCGCCGCGCGAACGGCGAGTCCGTCGAGCAGATCCAGCCCGACCTGATCATCCCTACCGGCAAGCGCAAAGGGCTGAGCCCGTCCGTCGCCAGCGTCTACCGGGCACTCGCCGAGCACGCCAAGCGCGAGGCGTACCCCGAAGCCGTCGAGGCGGCCCACGCCGACTTCGCCGCCCTCCAGACCGGCGAACTCCCCGGCCCCCGGGCCCAACCGCAGACCGTACGGTGACTCTAGAACTTCAAGATCATCCCGTCGCCCCTTTTGGGCTTACCTCGGCGATCCCCCACGTCGGCGGCCGGCGCATCGGCCACGTTGATGCCGTCCCATGTCACCTCCCCCGAGTCCGGCAGGTACAGGCCGGTCAGCAGGTGCACGAGGGTGGTCTTGCCGGAGCCGTTCTCGCCGACCAGGGCGACGATCTCACCACGCTTGAGATCCAGGTCGACGCCGTCGACGGCCGGACGGTCACTGCCGGGGTAGGTGAAGGTCACACCTCGCGCGCTGATGACGTCGGGGCCGTCGTCCGGCAGCGGGCGGGTGCCTCGGTGGGTACGGTGCCGGACCGCCTCGTTGAGGAACGCGGCCCAGGCGTCCAGGTACAGGCCGGTGCGGAAGACTCGCGCGAGCGCCCTGGTGAGAGTGGTGAGCGCGGCCGTCGCGGCGCGCAGCGCGAACAGCGCGGTGCCAGCGGCGGCAGCCTCCAGGCGCCCGGAGGCGACGAGCCAGCCCAGTACGGCGAACGCGCCGCACAGGGTGAAACGGCGAACGCGCCGCACAGGGTGAACGCGACCACGGCGTCACCGGCGAGCTGGATGCGCAGGCCGCGCACCGCGGCTGCCAGCCGGTCGGACACCTGCCGGTAGCGCACGGACAGGAACGGGCCCATGCCGGCGGCGCGGATCTCGGCCGCGGTGTTGCGGTCGGTGCTGTAGCCGCGCAGCGTCTGCCGCAGACGGGAGTCGGAGCGGGCGGCTGCCAGCGCCTCGTGCTCCAGGCGCGCGCCACGCAGCGACGCATAGGCCCGCGGCGCGGCCGTCAGCAGCAGGCCCATGAGGATGGGGTCGAGGTAGGCAACGACGGCTGTGACGGAGACGAGCTGCGCGAGCACGGAGATCGTGCTCTGCACGCCCCGGACCAGGTCCCGGGCCGACTCCGCGCCCTTCCCGGCGGCGTCGAGCCGGTCCTCGAAGCCGGGGTGCTCGTAGGCGATCAGACGCTGGCGGCCGCGTCCAGGACGCGCAGGTCGGCCTCGCGGAACACGGCGGGGCTCAGGCGAGCGGCGGGCGCGCGGGCGGCGGTGTCGGCGAGCGCGGTGTCGGCGAGCGCGACCGCGACCCACACGGCCGGCTTCACAGCGACGTGCAGGACCGGGCCGATGGGCTCGCTGCGGCCGTAGGCGGTGGACGCGTCCAAGGCGGCGGCGACCAACCGTGTCGTCGCGGTGAGGGCGAGCGCGGCCAGGACGGCGGCCGTCACCTGGGAGGCGAGCATGCCGGCCAGAGCGCGCCGGTCGGCATGCCAGGCCAGCCGCATGGTGAGGGCAAGGACGGACGGGAGACGACGAACGGTGGCGGCAAGGCCGGGGGCGTGGTCGCGCTGGTTATCGATGAGCCGCATGACCGGCGCGGGGCCGACAGCGGGAGCGGGTTCCGCGGTCACCCGTCTGGTGTAGAGGTCCCGCCCGCCGGTCGGCACACAGGATTATGCGGCCCCCTGCCGCAGAAAGGCAGGGGGGCCGCTGGAAGCGGGTCAACTCACCTCTCCGGGATTCACTCGTTCGAGTGAGCGGGCCTTTCCTGGGCTCGGAAGGGCCCCACCCATCCACCACGGGGGAGTGGACGATCGGGGCCGTCTGGGGCGCGGCCGTTGCCGTGCAGCTACTGCCAGCCGTGCAGCGTCAGGGCGCTGGTTCGGTTGAGGCAGCCGTACATGCCTGCAGCCGGGTACTCGATGATGTCCTCGGGAAGATCATGATCGGCGAACCACTGGAGCGCCAGGCACTTCTCGGGTTCCTTGTTCGTGGGCGTTCCCTCCCACTCGGTGGCCGTGAAGAAGAACCCGATGCGGTCGGAGCCGTCTTCCTGGCGGTGGTGCACGACGTGCACGAGCTCCAGGTGGTCGGGGTCGACCTTGACGTCGGTCTCCTCGAACAGTTCGCGAGCTGCCCCGAAGGTGAGGGGTTCGCCCTGGTCGAGTTTGCCGGAGGGCAGATGCCACCGGCGGTAGCCGTAGGGGCCGCCTCTCCGCGAGAGAAGGATCTTGTCGCCGTCACGGAGAAGGACGTGGGTGTCGATGGTGGGCTGTGCCGGCTGTCCGCTCATGATTCCTGGGGGGTTGGGGTGGTGGCTGAAGCATCTGAAGGTAGTGGCTTGGTGGGGAGCGCGTCGGCGATTCGACGCGCAACCTCCGATGGAGGGATGGCGGTGCTGTCGATCACGAGCACCTTGGCCTTGAGGTCTTCGAGGAGGTTCGCGGCGTCTCGGTACAGCTCGACCTCCCGGGCGGGCGCTTCAGGGTCGGCCCGGAATCGGTGCGTAATGCCGGCCTGGGTGATGCGGTCGGCGATCGTGTCGGGAGAGGCGGTCAGGATCACCGCCAAGTCGGGCTTTGGGGTGTAATCGTTGAGCAAGAGCAGGAAGTCCATCGGTACGCCGTCGAGCCGCTGAAGGACGAGGGTCGAGGCCATGTACCGGTCGGATATCAGCAGCTCGCCGCGGCTGAGGGCGGGGTCGATGGTGGTCTCGACGTGCCGGTACCGGGCGGCTGCGACGAGGCAGGCCAGGGCCATGCCGTGAAGCTGACCGCCGTGCGTGCGGGTGAAGTTCCCGAGGAAGTCCCCGCGGGGCGGTTCGACTGTCCACTGGGCAGGGATGGCCCGGGCGGAGAGCAGGGCGCGGAGCTCGCGGATCGTGGTGGACTTCCCCACCCCGCTCGGCCCGTCGATCGAGACGAAGAAGCCGTGGCGGCCCCCGGTCATGCGGCCTCTCCCATCCCTGCCTGGTTCCGTTGGTGCTGTTCCCGGGTGAGCATGGCGAGCGTGGAACGGACCTCGGTCAGAGGCACATCACCGAACTGGATGCTCACGGAGAAGTTGAATTCGTCGCACTGGCGCATGGACTCGTCGGCTCCGTCCCCGGTGAGGTCGACGTCGCCGTAGGCGAGGAGGTCATCCGAGTTGTAGCCGCCCTCGTCGGTGAGGGTCTTCCAGACTGATGTGCCCGGGTAAGGGCGGAACTCGAAGACGCTGGCGCGGACGTCGCCGGTGTGCCGGTCGGAGATGGCCCACAGGTTGCGGATGTGCCGCACGGTGGCGTCAAGGTCGGTTCGGCTCTCGCCGGGGAATCCGAGGATGAAGTACCCCTTTACGCCGATGCCGTGGGCGACCAGCCGGCGGGCAACGCGTTCGGTCATCTCCGCGGTGATCCGCTTGTCCATCGCGGCCAGGATGCGGTCACTGCCGGACTCGATACCGAGGGCGACTTCGCGTAGCCCGTTGGTGACGAGGCGGTCCAGGTCGGCGTCGGTGAGCCGGTCGAGGACATTGATCCGGCCGGTGGCGTCCCACACGTACCGGTCGCCGATCTTGTTGCGGGTGAAGGCGTCCATCTGCTCATCGATGACTCGGCCCACTCCGAGGAAGAGGTCGTCTACGAACCGGAAGGCGGTCACGCCGTACTGGTCGTACAGCTGGTCGAGCTCGCCGATGATGTTTTCCGGGGACCGCACGCGGATCGAGACGTCGGGGTTGGCGGAGAGGGCGGCGCCGCAGAAGGTGCAGTTGTACGGGCAGCCGCGGCTGCCGACGATGTTGGCCTCCCAGTGCCCTTGAGGGCTGATCAGGCGGAGCCAGGGCCGTTGGCCGGCCAGGCGGCGGTCTGTCACGGTCGGCGCGGCCTGGTAGGGATCTTGGGGCAGGAAGGCGCGGTTGACGTACGGCAGGCTGTTGATGTCGGGGCCCAGCAATGCCGCGCTGCTCTTGGGGTCCGGGATACCGGTGGCCCGGGTGCCGAGCAGATGGTCACGCCACAGGACGCCCGGCAGCGTATGCCGGTTCTGCTCGTCCTCCAGGAGGGCGGCGACGCGGAGCTCTCCTTCACCGAGGACCAGGGCGCGCAGGTGGCGCATGTGGGGGTCGGCGAGGACCCGGTCCGGCATGGCCTTGGCGTGGTGGCCGCCGACCATGAGCGCGATGCCCGGCTCAAGCTGGTCGGCGATCCTCGCGGACATCTCGTACGTAGGCGCGAGGAGGTTCATGGCCGCCCAACGGGGCGCAGCCTCGTTGACGATTCGGGCCGTCGCCTCGATACCCAGGCCGTGCGCTTCGGCATCCAGTACGCCGACGTTGAAGCCGCGCTGCTGGGCGTAGGTGGCGATGTACGCCATGCCGAGTACGGGGAGGGTGTAGTCGTTGGTCCGGGGCCGCAGGGTGTAGTCACGCAGCGGAGCGTTGATGAACAGGGCGTCCAGCGTGTGACGGCTGTCGGCGCCCGCGATCATCGGTAACTGCTGCATGGGTCCTCCATGTCATCTGGCGTGCGCCCCCCAGGTGAGGGTCGCGAGGGTGAGGGTGTGCAGAGCAGTGCGGTCGGACCCGGCCCATCCGGTCCACAGCGGTCCGAACGCCTTGTCCTTCTTGCCGGGCCAGGGGTAGGCCGGGGCGATCTTGGCGGCCCACGTGCGCACGGCCAGGTCGTCGTGCGGGTAGGCGCTGAAGTCGCCGGTGTAGTCCGTGGCGGCCGCTGCGGCGGTCCACGGCCCGATGCGCGGGATACGAGTGAGTCCGGCGGCCAGGTCGCTGGCGTGCAGCACCTCCCAGTCGCGGTGAGTCCGCTCGTACTCCGTTGCGGCCGCCAGCAGGGCGGTGCGGTGGAACTTGGCGCCGACGGCGGCGAACTGCTCGTCGGTCAGGTCGAGGACCGTGGCCGGCGTGGGCACCGCGGCGAGCGGCCCCTGCGGGCCTTCCACGGTGGTGCCGTAGGTGCTGCACCAGGTGCGGTACACCTTGCGGGCCTGGTCGGCGCGGACGACCTGCCGCAGGATCGCCGTGGTGATCGCGTCCCACAGCCACGGGTTCGCGAGCCGCTGGGTGACGCCGAGGGTGAGGCCTTCGCGGAGGGCGGCCGGGGCGGCGGGCGGGAGGTTGGCGGGGTCGGTGGTGATGAACTCTGGCTTGACGTCCTCGGTGCCGTCCACGCACGCCATGTGCAGGCCGTCCCGGTCGTGCGACACGGTCCAGATGCCGGAGGCCGTATGGACGGCACGCGCGCGTGTACCGTCCTCGTATGCCTGCCAGGCGGGGTGATCGATGGTCAGAACTGTGCTCATCGGTTGCTCCTCGGTGTGCCGGTACTGCTCGCCGTAGCCTCTCGCGTCACATCCGTGCGACACGCCGCGGCCACGGAAATGGCGGAGTCAGCCGATGAGCTCGCGGTTGATCAGGTAGGCGCGCATACGTTGGTACTCGGCGAGCGTGCACGGCCGGGACTCCTCCGGTGCGTCCCCCGAGATGGCGGCCGCCGGCCAGCTCTCCCGGGGCGGCATCAGCTCCTCGGCCGCGTGGGAGAGCTTCTTGCGGCGTGGGCCGCGCACGAACAGGGTGACCGTGTGCGGCTCTATCACGGCCTGGTGCACCATCGACTCCATCCACTGAGTGGCCCCTTCGGAATGAGTTCGGATGGTGAGTAGGCGGCGCTGGAGCACGTAGGGGGTGTGACCCCAGCGCCGCGTTCCGCCCGTGCCGACTGCCTAGGTCTGGTGCGGGCGGGCTTGGTATCTGTCCGGTGGTCAGGGCCGCGGTGCTGGGGGCCGCAATGGGGACGTAGGGCCCCAGCACCGTCTCCGCCTGCGCCCCCTGCCGAGTTATGGACGGCCGCTGTACGCGGTTATCCGAAGCGCTTCTGCCAAATTTCGGGCGCGCTGGTTTCGGCCTTCAGTGGCACAAGGTCGGGGGTGGTCCACACCCGGTTGAACCCCTCCAGGCCGTAGGTGTCGATGATCTGGGTCACGCTGTCGGTGGCCCGGCGCTGCATCTCGACAATAGGCGCGCGCAGAGGACTCGTGTAGAGCGTGAGGTATCGGGCGGAGGCGTCAGGGCTGGGCTCGTCGGTCGACACCGGCTCCCCGAAGATCTTGGAGGTGATCCGCCGATCTGCCCAATAGGCGTGCCCCTCCAGCAGCCACTGGTACTCCCGGTCCGCGATACCCCGGTGATCCGGGAAATAGCTGTCCTGAGCCGCCCACATCGCACCTTCGCTGGCAGCGTACTGTGCCAGGTGCGTCATCTCGTGCCCAAGCAGTTTGTGCAGGACGGGATCGTTATTGAGTTGGCCAGCGTGCTGGAGTGCCTCGGGCACGATGACCAGCTCGGGATGACCGGGCTCGAATGCCACGGCCTGGCCGAGCATCGCCGGCCACAGCATGCGCATGCTCGCGATCCTGACCTGGCGCTTGATCTTGGCCTTCATCTTGAAAGTCACGCCCAGCTGTACGGCTTCCGCCGCTAAGAACTGCTCTGAGCTGCGCTCGTGAGCGCTTTCCCAGTCGCTGGGCGTCATGGTGTG
This sequence comes from Streptomyces sp. NPDC004542, assembly GCF_040610035.1. Classification (NCBI taxonomy): domain Bacteria; kingdom Bacillati; phylum Actinomycetota; class Actinomycetes; order Kitasatosporales; family Streptomycetaceae; genus Streptomyces; species Streptomyces sp. NPDC004542. The sequence goes on along the minus strand of NZ_JBEXLP010000136.1, from coordinate 13 downwards.
GATGACGATGGTG
>NZ_JBEXLP010000135.1:0-13921 GCF_040610035.1 Streptomyces sp. NPDC004542 | reverse complement strand
CTTCCTATCTCACCCCGCGGACCGTCCCCGCGCACGCCCACCCCGCCCGCGGGGCCCGCAGCGTCGCGGGCCCGGCGACCGGTGTCCGGGTATCAGTGTCCCGTCGGCGTCGGGCTCACCCGGGGACGGTGCAGTCGAAGGCGTGCAGATAGGGGTTGACCGGGCTGATGTCGTCGATGACGAGGCCCGCGGCGGTCAGCCGGGAGACCATGCTCTCGGTGGTGTGCTTGGCGCCACCGACGTTCAGCAGCAGCAGCAGGTCCATGGCGGTGCTGAACCGCATCGACGGGGTGTCGTCGACGAGGTTCTCGATGACCACGACCCGCGCCTTCGGACCGCCCGCCTGGATGACGTTGCGCAGGCAGCGGGCCGTGCTCTCGTCGTCCCACTCCAGGATGTTCTTGATGATGTAGACGTCCGCCCGCACGGGGACGGCCTCGCGGCAGTCGCCGGCCACGACGTCCACCCGGCCGGCGAGCGAGCCGCCCTCGCGCAGCCGGGGATCGGCGTTCTCCACCACGCGCGGCAGGTCGAGCAGGGTTCCGTGCATCGCCGGGTACTTCTCCAGCAGGCTGGCCACCACATGGCCCTGTCCGCCGCCGATGTCGGCGACCGACTTCGCCCCGGACAGGTCCAGCAGTTCGGCGACTTCCCGCGCGGACTGCTTGCTGGAGGTCGTCATGGCCCGGTTGAAGACGTCGGCCGACTGCGGGGCGTCCTCGTTGAGGTAGGTGAAGAACTCCTTGCCGTACAGGTCCTCCACGACGTTCCGGCCGGTGCGCACCGCCTCGTCCAGTTTCGGCCAGGCGTCCCAGGTCCACGGCTCGGTGCACCACAGGGTGATGTAGCGCAGGCTGTGCGGGTCGTCCTCGCGCAGCAGCCGGGACATGTCGGTGTGCGCGAACGTCCCGTCCTCGCGCTCGGCGAAGACGCCGTAGCAGGACAGGGCCCGCAGCAGCCGTCCGAGCGGCTTGGGCTCGGTCTTCACCGCGGCCGCGAGGTCCGCCACGGCCATGGGGTGCTCGCCCAGCGCGTCGGCCACGCCGAGCCGGGCGGCCGCGCGGAGGGCGGCGGCACACGCCGCCCCGAAAGCGAGCTCCCTCAGCCGCATGGACGGCGGTGGTGCAGTGGGTGCGGTCGTCATGTGCCGCCTCTCCTCCTCGGTTTACGGATGGGTACGGCCGGTCAGCACAGGCCCGCGGGCCTGGACTTCCCGCAGGTGTTGCGGGTGAAGGTGTTGTGGCGCTTGGCGGGTTCCTGGTTGACGACGTCCGCCGGCGCGTTGCCCACCAGCCTGTTGCCGGTGACCCGGTTCCGTTCGCTGGTGGTGCCCACGAAGCTCTTGTAGAGGACGACGCCTCCGGACAGCGGGGACCTGCCGGCGTTCCCGGTGATCACGTTCCGGGTCACCAGGGTGTCCTCGGCGCCGGTGATGACGACGCCGGAGCCCTGGAGGAAGGGCAGCCGGGCGGTCTTCTTGCAGTACTTGTTGTTGTCGGCGATGCGGTTCGAGACCACGTTCACCTTGCCGGCCCTGGGCTTGTTCTCGTCGCCGACCACGAACACCCCGGCGCAGTTGCCGGTCACGTCGTTGTGGGTGACGGTGAGATTGCGCAGCCGCCGGACGGTGACGCCGATACGGTTGTCCCGCAGCACGTTGCCCTCGACGGACGTGCCCCTGGTGTCCTTCGCGCCCGCCTCGGTCAGCATCGTGTTGGCGAGGAAGACGCCCGCGTCGCCGTTGTGGCGAACCGTGTTGCCCCGGATCAGGCTGCGCTCCGACCGCTCCTCGGCGATGCCCCACAGCTTGTTCTTCTCCGCGGTCACGCCGCGCACGGTCAGACGGTCGGTGCCCACCGCGAAGACGCCGGCCCGGTCGAAGCCGGTCACGGTCAGGTTCTCGACGGTGACGCCCTCGAGGCGACGGCTCTTCGTCCCCACGACACAGATGCCGTTGCCGTTCTCGGCACAGGCGTTGGCGGTCTTCTTCTTGCCGGGCTTGATGACCGTGCTCCGGCCCTGGCCGCGCAGGATCAGCCCGCGCGTGGTCACCTTCACGCTCTCGTGGTACGTGCCGGCGGTCACCAGCACGGTGTCCCCTGGCCTGGCCGCGTCCACCGCTTTCTGGATCGAGTGGCCCGGCCGCACGACGTGGAGCCTGGAGCAGCCGGCGGCGGGCGATGCCGCGCCGAGTCCGACCACGGTGAGCACCGCGGTGCAGGCGGCGAAGACGGTATGACATTTCTTCATATTCCGCACGTTAAGGGCTACTAGGTGATGAACGCCCCGGATAGACCGTCCGGCGGCGTGTCACGCGCGGCAGGCCGCTCCAGGGCGCCGCGGTCACCCCCGGGGCGCCGGACCCGTGCTGCGGCGGACGACGAGCTCGACCGGGACGACGGGGTCGACGGCGGGGGCGGTGCGGGGTCCCGGGGCGCCTTCGAGGCGGTCCAGGAGGAGGCGCAGGGAGCGGGTGCCGATCTCGGCGAAGTCGGTGCGCACCGTGGTCAGCGGGGGCAACAGGTGGGCGGCCTCGGGGATGTCGTCGTAGCCGACCACGCTGACCTCGTCGGGCACCGGCCGCCCGGCCTCGTGGAAGGCGCGCAGCACGCCCAGCGCCATCTGGTCGTTGGAGGCGAAGACGGCCGTGACCTCGCGGTCCCCGGCCAGCCGGCGGCCCAGTTCGTACCCGGAGTCGGCGCTCCAGTCGCCGAAGAGGGGCTCGGGCACGTGTGCCCCGGCCGCCCTGAGGGTCGTGCGCCAACTGTCGGCGCGCGCGTCGGCGGACGTCCAGCCGGCCGGGCCCGCGATGTGCCGGACGGTGCGGTGACCGAGGTCCAGGAGGTGCCCGGTGGCCAGGCGGGCCCCGGTCGTGGAGTCCGCGGTGATCAGGGGGATGCCGTCGCCGAGGTCGTTCTCCAGCACCACCAGCGGGGTGTCGAGGCCGGCCTCCACCAGGGCGCGGCCGATGCGGCGCTGCGGGGCGATGGCGATCACGCCGTCGGCGCCCTCGGCCGAGAGCCGGCCGGCGGCGCGGACCACCGTGTCCCGGTCGGCCGTGTCGAGGGCGATGCAGCTGACCAGGTAACCGGCTTCCTGTGCGGCGGAGTTGATCGCGGTCAGGATGGAGGCGGGCCCGAACCGCGCGGCGTCGAAGGAGATCACGCCGAGCATCCGGGTCCTGCCGCTGGCCAGCGAGCGGGCGCTGCGGCTGGGGCGGTAGCCGAGCGAGCGCACGGCGGCGCGCACGGCCTCACGGGTCTCGGGGCGGACCGCCGGATTGTCGTTGATCACCCGGGACACGGTCTGCTTGGAGACGCCCGCCAGCCGGGCCACGTCGTCCATCACGGGCCGCGCGCCCGCGAAGCCGCGCCGGCTGCGCCGCGGGGGGACCTGGCTGTCGGCGGTACTGCGGGGCATGGCGGGTCGCTTCCTCGGACCTGGTCCCGGCGGTCCTTCCGCCCGGCGGATCCACAGGATAGGCCGGGCGGGCGCTCCGGCGAGGATCCTCCGGTGGCCGGGCCGCCCGTACCGCCGGCCGTCCGCGACCGCGGGCAGGGTGCGGTCGGCGCGCGGCCGGCTCGGACGCACCGATGGATGTTACCGGTAACAACGCCCGCGTCGACGTCGCGGTGTGCCGCCGGACCAGCCGCCGCACCGGCTCCGCCGTCAGTTCGGCGACGGGATGCCGGAGGCGATCTCACGGGCCATGCGATGGGCCGCCGGCGACACGGGCGGGCCGCCCTGCGCCGTGCCCGCCTGCAGCAGGTCCAGCAGGTCGTGCGCCTCCTCCTGGTGCAGCTCCGCCAGCCGCTCGGCGGTGCTGCCCCCGGGCAGGAAAGCGATCTCTTCCAGGTCTTGGGGGTCGTAGCCGTCCATGAGGGGGCAACGTACCCGGTACCGTCCGGGTCACGCAGCCCTGACGAGCCGCACCTCCTCCACACCCGGCAGCCCGGCCCGCCCGGGGCCGGACGACGATGTCGGCGGATGAGTACCGGGGGTACCAGGCGCCGGCCCGAAGCCGGTGACCCGAGGGGCCCCTGATCCGATCAGCGGATGATCCGGCATGGTCAAGAACCGTTGACCGAGCCGCTCTCGGCCCCTCCTCGGGGTCCGGTCTCGACCTGCTGTGCGGCGTCCCCCCTGGCCCCGCGCCGGCCGGCAGGCCCGGCGCGCCACACGAACAGCCGGGCCCCGGCGGGAGACCGGCCGGATTCCTCGGTGCGGTCTCCGGCGGCCGGTGTCGCGGCCAGAGCGACGAGCACCGCCAGCAGGGCGCCCGCCACGAGGGCGGGTGCCGGCAGCCACGCGGCCGGCACCAGGGCGGCCGCGGTGACGGGGTACGGCAGCCGTTCCACGGCGGTGCTCTGGTGGGGGCGCAGGTGCACGGCCCACACCGTGAGCAGGAAGACGGCCGCCGGGACGGTGACGGCCGCACCGGCGGCCGGGTCCGAGACGCCGGTGTGCCGGGTGACGTGGTCGGCGTACGCGGCCAGGCCCGCCCCCTCGGCGGCCGCCGCGGCGAAGATCAGGTAGTGGCCGTACGCCCAGGGGAACCTCCTGCGGTGGGCCTGGTGCGTCGTGGCGAGGAACGCGTGCGCGGGTCGGGCGAAGTACAGCCACCACAGGGCGTACGCGATGAGCAGGCCGCCGGCCGCCACCGCGGTGAGGGCGGCGGCGCCGCGGTGGCGGTCGAAGGCGTCCCGTACGGCGACGGTGGTGGCGGCGACGGACTCGCCGAGCACGATGAGGGTGAACAGTTCGTAGCGCTCGGCGATGTGGTGCGGGTGCCAGGGCGTCATCCCGGCGGACTGCGCCCACACGGGGACCGAGAGCTCGGCGAGGACCAGCACGGCGATGCCGGGCACCCGCAGCCCGGGCGGGACGGCGAGCAGGGCGACCCAGCCGAACTGGCACACCGTGACTCCGACGGCGAAGCGCAGGGCCGTCCCGCGGCGGGCGGGGTCGGACACCGCGGCGCGGAGCCAGAGGGCGGCCAGGGCCGTGCGCAGGACCACGTACCCGAGGGTGATGACCGTGAGGTCACCGTCCTCGAACGCCCGGCGCACGCCGGAGGCGAGGACCAGCGAGCCGGTGATCTGGACGAGCACGGTCAGCCGGTACGGCACGTCGTCCGGGTCGTAGGCGGAGGCGAACCAGGTGAAGTTCATCCACGCCCACCAGATGGCGAAGAAGACCAGCGCGAACCGCAGGACGCCGGTGGCGTACGCGCCGTGGGTCAGCGCCTCGTGCAGGCTCGCGGACGCCTGGGCCACCGCGACGACGAAGCACAGGTCGAAGAACAGCTCCAGTGAGGTGGCGGACCGGTGTGGCTCGCCTGGATCCCGGCCGCGCATGTCGTTCCCGCCTCTCCTCGTCGTGACGAAAGCGTAGGCCCGCCGGGTACGGTCACGTGTCCGCGGGCGCACGGGCAGGTGCCCGAGAGCGCACGGACGGCAGGGCGGGCGCCGCTGTGCACGGGCGGGCAGCACCGCGTGCGCTGCCGGACAACCTTCGGCCCGCGCGGGGGCCTAGCGTCTCCCGGGTACGCACAGCACGGCACCGCAGGAGGCGGCACATGACCACCAGCTCCCGATCCGGGACCGGCAGCCAGCCGTGGCTGCACCAGAAGGGCGAGGTGATCCAGGAGTTCGGGACCGTCAAGCAGTTCCCCGTCGGCCTGTCCTACGAGGCACGGATGTACTCCTGCCAGCGTCTGAACAAGGTCCTGGCGGACACGCAGATCCTCTACGGCCTCTACAAGAAGCACCACTGGCTGATGCGCGGCGCGACGTTCTACCAACTGCACCTCGTCCTGGACAAGCACGCGGGGGAACAGCTCGACATCGTCGACACCATCGCCGAACGCGTCCAGTCCCTGGGTGGGGTCGCGGTGGGCGACCCCCGGCACGTCGCCGAGATCACCTCGATCCCGCGGCCGCCGGACGGTGTGGAGGAGGTCCCGGCGATGCTGTCACGGCTGCTGGAGGCCCACGAGAGCATCCTGATCGACGCCCATGACGCCGCCGCCCGGGCCGCGGAGCTGGGTGACGACGGCACCAACGACCTGCTGGTGTCGCAGGTGATCAGGACCGGTGAGCTCCAGGCGTGGTTCCTGGCCGAGCACCTGGTCGACACGCCGCTGGTCCGCACCTGACGGGCGGCGCCCCGCCACCCCGTGAGTCCGCCCGGTCACGCACGGCAGGGGCCAGGCGGTGGCCGGGGCGGTGCGCCGGGCGTCCGCGGCCGGCTCGAGGGCGCGAACTCGGCGTCGTGGGTCTCGCGCGGGGCGTCGGGCATGGCGCAGGCCGTGGATCACGCCCTGGGAGCGGACGGCGGCGACCGGGCCCCGGCGCGGCCTGCCGGCGCGGGCGCCGCCGTGGGGAGCTCCGTGAGCGGCCCCGGCGGCCCGGCCGCCACCGGGGCGGGGCCGGGGCCGGCCCCGCGCACGAGCGGGCCGTTTCCCACCGGCATCGGACGGCGCTCCCGGGGAACACGCAGTGCCATGAACGACCGCGGCCACCCGGATGACGTCGAACTCACCACCCACGAGCGGCTCGCCCTGCTCCATATCGAGGCGGAGTTGCGCCGTGACCGCCATCTGACCCGCCGGATGAGCGCCTCGCGCCCCCGGCCGTGGCTGCCCCTGACGGCCGCCGCCCTGATGTGCGCGTCGACAGCCCTGGGCGCCCTCGGCGTCCGCACCTCGGACCCGGCGCTGGTGTGGGGGTTCGCCGTCGTCTGGCCGCTCACCCTGCTGGCGGGCTTCCGGCTGCTGTGCCGTGCCACCAGGTAGTGCGCGCCGGGTGCTCCCGCTCGCCGGGGCAGTGATGCGCGACGGGAGGCGGACCGTCCGGCACCGGGACGTCAGGACCGGCGGTCGCGCACCTGTCGTACGAGATCGCGAGCGCCCTGCCCGGTGAACCTGCGCTGGAACTGACCGAGTCGACGGACGCCGAGCACCCCCGGGTGGTCAGCGCCCGCAGGCGCCGGGACGGCGTCCGGGTCTGGGCGGCCGACGGCGGATGGTCGTCCTGGGCCGGGGCGTGGCCGGCCGCTGGGAGACGGCGGTCGAAGTCGAGGAGCACGCACGTCACCGTGGCCTGGGCCGGGCCCTGGCCACGGCCGCACGGCATCTGGTGCCGGACGGACGGCCGGTGTGGTCGCAGCAGGCGGCGGGCAACGCCCGCAGCGTGCGCGCCTTCCAGGCAGCCGGCTACCGGCCGGTGGGAGCGGAGGCGCTGCTGACCGCGCCGTAGGCGGCACCGCGGGGCCGGGGCGGCGCCCCGGCCCCGCCGCGGTCACGGCTTGCGGGCGACCGCTCCGTACATCGCGATGTCCTGGTCGCGGATGCCCTGCTCGCCCGCGCCGTCCGGGTGCCACTTGTGCACCTGGACGATGCCGGGTTCGACCAGGTCCAGGCCCTCGAAGAACGCGTGGGCCTCGGCGATGGTGCGCAGCCGCATCGGCATGTTGCGGGCCGCGTACTCGCGGGCAACGCGGCCCACCTCCTCGGGCGCGAACTCGGCGGTGCCGATGGACATCGCCAGATAGCTGCCCGGGGGCAGCGGCTCCAGCAGGCGGCGCACGACACCGACCGCGTCGTCCTCGTCGAGCATGAAGTGCACGATGGCGATCACCGTGAGCGCGACCGGCTCGCCGAGGTCGAGGGTCTCGCGCAGTTCGGGGGCGTCCAGGATGGCCGCCGGGTCACGGAAGTCGGCCTCGATGTACGACGTCCTGCCCTCGGGTGCGCTGGCCAGCAGTCCCTGGGAGAGGGTGAGGACGATGGGGTCGTTGTCGACGTAGACCACCCGGGACTCGGGAGCCACCGACTGGACGATCTCGTGCAGGTTCGGGGAGGTGGGGATGCCGGTGCCGATGTCCAGGAACTGGCGCACGCCCGCCTCCTCGGCCAGCCAGCGCACCGCGCGGTTCATCCAGTCGCGGTTGGCCCGCATGTGGACGGGGAGCGCGGGCCACTCCCGGGACATGGCGTCGCCCGCCTCCTTGTCCGCGGGGTAGTAGTCCTTGCCGCCCAGGATGTAGTCGTAGATCCGGGCGGAGTGGGCGTTCTCGGTGTCGATGCGGTCGGCCGGCCATCCGTTGTCGGGCAACGCCGTGTCTCCCATTCGGGTCGGGGGAAGTCACAAGGATCCGAAGCGGATCCATGATCGCGGGAATTCGGGTCGACGCTCAGCCGAACGAGGGGAATGCACAGGAGAAAGTCCGCGTCACCCGCCTTCGCCCCGGCCAGGAAGCCGGTCGTCTCGCGCGGGGTGAGGACCGGCGCCGGGCCGTCCGGGCCGGTCGGCCGGCGGACGGCGACGCGTCCGTCGGCCGGCTTCTTCACTTCCGCGCAGGCGCCTCGGGTGTCGTCGCTCCACGGCTTGGTCCAGCCGCGTGCGCCCAGGTCCCGGGACGGCACGCCGTTGCGCAGGTGGTGGTGCACCTCTACAGCTCCTTGCGCATCGCGCCGAGGGCGGCCTCGGTCTTCCTGGCGGGCGTCGCCTGGGCGCCCAGCCGGTCCAGGGCCTCGCGGTACACCACGACGTCGTCCGCCTTGTCGAGGTAGACGGCGCCGACCAGCGCGTTGAGGTAGACGATGTCGGGCAGTTCCGGGGCCCGGAACCGGAAGAGGTGGTACGCGCCCGCCCGCATCGCCGGGTGCGGTCCGTTCGCGAACGGCATGATCTGCAGGGTCACATGGGGCAGCCGGTTGAGCTCGATCAGGTGGTCGATCTGCGCGCGCATCACGCCGGGGCCGCCGACCGGCCAGCGCAGCACGGTCTCGTCCATCACCACCCACAGCCTCGGCGGCACGTCCCGTGACAGCAGTTCCTGGCGGCGCATGCGCAGCGCCACCCGGCGCTCCGCGGCCTGACCGGGGGCGTGCGGGTTGCCCGCGCCCAGCAGGGCGCGCGCGTAGTCCTCGGTCTGCAGCAGCCCGTGGACGAACTGGTTCTCGTAGGCGCGGATCTGCAGCGCCGCCTGCTCCAGGCTGAGGTACGCGGCGAACCAGTCCGGCATCACATCGCGGTAGGTGTGCCACCAGCCGCGTTTGTTGGCCTCGCGGACCGACTGCAGGAAGGTGTCGATCTCCTGCTGGTCCGTGACGCCGTAGGTCCGCAGCAGCTTCTCGGCGTCCGCCAGCCTGAGCCGGGCGACCTTGGCGGCCTCCATCCGGCGGATCGTGGAGTGGCTGACCCCGATCGCCATGCCCGCCTGCTCGTAACTCAGACCGGCCCGGGTCCGCAGCTCCTCCAGCTGCCTGCCGAGGATCATGCGCAGGACGGAAGGCGCGCCGCCCCAGTCGGTCTCCGCGGTCACGCCTTGTCCCCTCACACCGTCGGTTGCAGGGTCACCGTCTCACGCCCTCGCTCGTCAGGCTCATTCGACCTCGATCGATCACCTGTTGGCGGAAGCAGGATGCACGCCACAACGTGCAAATTTCAACTTGCCGGTTGCGAGCCGTTGTTGGCAGGTGTCACAGTGGACTCACTGCTCCGGCCCAGGAAGGAGCGGGCGAAGCAGTCCAGTTGGGGGAGATCGGGCTGCGACCGGGCGCCGCCGTGCCCGCGCCGTCGTCCTCACCTCCCCACGGGCCGGCGGACGCGACACCAGCACACCCGCCACGACGCGAGCCGGACGAAAGGCGACGGCGATGCCCCCGCCCTCCCTCCCCCAGCCCCTGCACCGACTGCCCGGCGCCGGACCACTCGAGCCCCTGCCCGCGGACGGGCGTCCCCGCCGGCCGGCGGAGGCGGCGCGTCCCACCCGACCACCCGGAGGCGAGCACACCGGTCGACTCCCTGGGCCCCAAGGCCCCGACCGGCTCGCCTCCGGGGCCGAACCACCCCGCCGGACGCACGCGTTCGTCATCGCCTCGACCCCCGCCGCGGTCGCCGCGGCCCGTGCGGGCGTACGGGAGACGCTCACCGCCTGGGGCATCGGCGGTGACGCGGCCGACAGCGCCGTCCTCATCACCTCCGAGCTCGTCACGAACGCGCTCACGCACTCCGCCAGTGAGCGGATCGGGTGCCGGCTGCTCGCCACACCCGAGCGGCTGCGCATCGAGGTCGAGGACCAGAACCGCGGCCCCTTACGCCCCGTGCCGCGACAGCCGGACCCCGACGACCAGAGCGGCCGCGGGCTGCTGCTGGTCGAGGCGCTGAGCACCGACTGGGGCCTGGCGGACCTCCCCGGCCGGTACGGTCGCACCGTCTGGGCCGAACTGGCGACCGCCCCGCCCGCCCCCTGACCACCCCGGCCTCAGGGCTCCTCCCCCGCTCTGCAGCCGCCCCGGCCCATCCCCCACTCGGCCGAAGGACACCTGCCTGATGATCCGACCGCAGCCCGTCGTCCCCCGTCCCCGGCTCCTTCCCGCTCCTGAGGCTCCTGCGGCTCCTGCGGCTCCTCCCGAGGCCCGCATGGCCGACCCGTCCTGGACCCGCACCCGTCCCAGGCCCGGCCCGGACCACCCCCAGCGGCGCCACAGGCCCTAGCCGGCCGGCAGCTTCCGCTCACGGCCGGTGACCGGAGGTCGGGGCGTTCCGGCCGCGACGTACGGTGGAGCCATGGCCCCTCCGCTTCCGGGCCCGCTGGCCCCTCTGGAACCGCTGCTCGGCGACTACGGGTACTGGGCCGTCGGTGCCGTGGTCTTCGCGGAGGACTTCGGGGTCCCGGCTCCGGGCGAGACGATGCTGATCGCCGCGGGGGTGTACGCCGGGGCGGGGCGGCTGAACATCGCGGCCGTGGCGGTCATCGCGTTCGCCGCGGCCGTGCTCGGGGACAACGCGGGCTATCTGATCGGCCGGTCCGGCGGCCGCGCGGCCGTGCACCGGTGGGGCCGGTACGTGTTCCTCACGCCGAAGCGCTTCCAGGCGGCCGAGGAGTTCTTCAGCCGGCACGGCGGCAAGATCGTCACCATCGCCCGGTTCGTCGAAGGGCTGCGGCAGGCCAACGGCATCGTCGCGGGCACCACCAGCATGCCCTGGCGGCGCTTCCTGGCCTTCAACGCGCTCGGCGCGGCCCTCTGGGTCGGCCTGTGGGCGACCCTGGCCTACCTGGCGGGCAGCCACATCGACGCGCTCTACGACGAGATCACCCGCTACCAGCTCTACGTGCTCCCCGTCCTCGGCGTCCTGGCCGCCACCCTCCTCACCCCCCGCCTGCTGCGCCGCCGACGCCGGACCTGAGACCGGCCCCTGCCGCGGGCCCACCCGGCCAGGAGGAGCACGATCGTCGCCCCACGCCCCCAGACCGCTCCCCCACCCTCGCCTCCCCGCCACCGGACAGGACCCGGCTCCGGCGGCGCTATCGTCGTCGCGTGAGACTCCGTCCCCACCAGCGCGAGGCCGTGGACGCCGTGGTCCGTGCCCTCCAGCCCCCGGCCGGCGCGGCCCTGCCGCCGCGCGGGCTGCGGACGCAGGTCGTCATGGCCACGGGCTCCGGCAAGACCTTCGTGGCGGTCCGCAGCGCCGAGGAACTGCGCGCGGGCCGGGTGCTGGTGCTGGTGCCGTCGCTGGATCTGCTCGCGCAGACCGAGGCCGCCTGGCGTGCGGGCGGCCGGGCGGGCCCGATGATCGGGGTGTCCTCGCTGCGCGGCGACCAGGCCGCGTTCCCCAACACCACCGACGTGGGCGAGCTGGTGGCCTGGGTGCGGCCCTTCGACCGGGTCACCGTGTTCGCCACGTACGCCTCGCTCGGCCTCGGCACCCTGGAGCGGGCGCACGCCGCCGGGCTGCCGGGCTGGGACCTGATCGTCGTGGACGAGGCGCACCGGACGTCCGGACGGATCGGCAAGCCGTGGGCGGTCGTGCACGACAACGCCCGGATCCCGTCGGTGCGGCGGCTGTACATGACCGCCACGCCCCGCCTGTGGCAGCCCGACGAGGAGACGGGACAGGGGGCGCCCGGCGAACTCGTCGCGTCCATGGACGACGATCCGCACGGCCCGTTCGGCGCCCGCTGTCACACCCTGACCCTGTCGCAGGCGATCGACCGCGGGATCTGCGCGCCCTACCAGGTGGTGTGCGTGGACGTCACCGACACCCGGTTGCAGGCCGCCCAGCTGCTCGGCATCGAGGGCCGTACGGACGAGGTGCGCGGTGCCCGGCTCGCCGCGCTGCAGGCCGCGCTGCTGAAGGCGGCGCGGGAGGAGGGACTGCGGCGCACACTGGTCTTCCACCACCTGGTCCGGGAGGCGGAGGCCTTCGCGGCCGGGCTCGGCGAGGTCGCGGCCCGGCTGCACGCGGCCGCTCCGCGGCGGTACCCGCGGGCTGTCTGGGCGGACTGGCTGTGCGGCGACCATCCGCCCGTGCACCGGCGCCGGGTCCTGGACGAGTTCGCCCGGCTGAAGGCCGCCGACGGGACCCGGGTGCGCAGGGCCTTCCTCAGCTCGGTGCGGGTCCTCGGCGAGGGCGTCGACACCCGGGACTGCGACTCGGTGTACTTCGCGGACGTACGCGGCTCCATGCCGGACCTCGTGCAGGCGGTGGGGCGGGCCCTGCGCATCCGGCCCGGTGAAGGCAAGACGGCGTCGCTGGTGGTGCCGGTGCTGCTCGGGCCGGGCGAGACACCGGACAGCATGCTCAGCAGCAGGGCGTACGCGGGGCTGGCCCGGCTGCTGGAGGCGCTGCGCGCCCACGACGCGCGCATCGTGGAGCGGCTCGCCGAGCCGCAGGCGCCGAGCCGGGCCGCCAAGGGCCGTACCGCCGCCGGTCAGGAGCATGCCGAGCCGGGCCTCGAGGGCGTGAGCGCCGGGGCGCGGGCGCTGCTCAAGTTCTCCACCCCGCGCGACCCGGCGCAGCTGGCCGCGTTCGTCGAGCTGCGGGTGATCAACCCCGAGCACGCGCACTGGCGGCGCGGTGTCGAGGCCGCCGCGCTGTACGCCCGCGCCCACGGCGGTCTGCGGGTGCCGTTCACCTTCCGGGTGCCGGAGGGGGAGGCGGCCGAGGCCGGCGACTGGCCCGCCGCGCTCGCGGGGTTCCCGCTCGGGCAGTGGATCGCCGACGCGCGCCGCCTCCACGCCCGCGGGACCCTCGACGCCGACCGGGTCCGCCAGTTGGAGCGGCTCGGCATGGTGTGGTCGCACTTCGACGTCGCCTGGGAGGAGGGACTCGCCGCGGCCCGCGGCTGGGCCGGCGAGCACGGCCACCTCCTCGCCCCGCACGACGCCGTCCACCAGGGCTTCAAGGTCGGCATCTGGCTGAAGAACCAGCGGGCCGCGGCCCGCAGGGCGGCGGGCGACCCGGCTGCCGAGACGGCGCCCGGCGCGCTGTCCGAGGAGCGCAGGGAACAGCTGGAGGAGATCGACCCCGCGTGGTGTCCGGCCTGGCCGGTGGAGTGGCAGCGCCGCTTCCACCTCACCCGGCTGCACCTCGCGGAGGGCGGCCGGCTGCCCGTCTCGCCGGGCGAGGCCGTACGCCAGGGCGAGGACCTGGGCCGGTGGGTCCGCGCGCAGCGCCTGGACTGGGACGGGCTCACTGCCGGACAGCGGTGGCTGTGCGAGCACGTACTGGGGATCGAGCCGGCCGCCGAGGGGGAACGGCCCCCGCCGCGGGTCTCCCACGCGGACAAGTGGGCGGTGAACCTTGCCGCCGCCACCCAGTTCTACCGGCGCGAGGGTCATCTGGCCGTGCCCCGCGCACACGTCGAGACCGTCGCCCTGCCGGACGGCGGGCAGGAGCGCCGGGTCAGGCTGGGCGCCTGGATCAGCAACCAGCGTTCCCGCGCCGCCACCCTGACCCCCGAGCGGGTCGCGGAGCTGTCCGGCATCGGGATGCGCTGGGCGTGACGCGGCGGCCCGGCTCCGCCCGGCGGCCCGGCCGTGACCGGGGACGGTGCGCCCCCAGGGCGCCGGCACCGGTGTCACCGGGTCCCGGCGCGAGCACCGACCGTGAGCACGGCCTGCGCCCGG
>NZ_JBEXLP010000134.1:0-14233 GCF_040610035.1 Streptomyces sp. NPDC004542 | reverse complement strand
GCCAGGTGCGGGATGGCCCGGGAGCTGTTGCCCTTGTCGCCCAGCACGTGCGCGGGGCCGTCCGGGGCCAACGCGGGGTAGGCCGGGACTGCGGGGAGATGGACGGGGATCTCGGTGGTGGCCTCGTTGTGGATCAGCCGGGCGGGCCTGGGCGGCTCCCCGGCGGATCCCTCGGAATCGGACGTGTGCTCGGTGGTCGTGCTCATGCGTGCCTCCAGCCTCCGCGCCAGACGCTTCACGAATGGATGGTCCTCGCCTGGATGGTCCTCGCCACGGGGACGGACGGCCTACGACGAGAACAGCCGCCGCCAGGTCTCCGGCCCCGGGTAGCCGTCCGCCGCGCCGCCCCGCCAGCCCTGGGCGCGCTGGAAGGCCTCGACGGCCCGCCGGTCCGCCTCGCTCCAGCGCGAGTGGGGTCCGTCGGGGTAGTACCGGCCGAACCCCTTCTTCACCAGCTGCCGTCCGAGCCGGCCGACGTACGGGTTGTCGGCGCCCGGCCGGAACAGGTTCCGGCCGGGATAGCCGGCGACCCCGTGCGAGGCGGGGGCGTCGGTGATGTCCTTGCCCTTGCCGGTCGCCAGCAGCTCCCAGGTACGCGGCCCGGGCAGCCCGTCCGCGTCCGCGCCCGTCCAGCCCTGGGCGAGCTGGAAGGCCCGGGTCGCCCGCCGGAACGCCTCGGACCAGCGCGGGCCGGGCTCCTGGGCGTAGTACGCCCCGGCGCCGCGGTCGACCAGCATCCGGCCGAGCCGGGCGACGTACTGGTTGTCGGCGCCCGGACCGAAGTACGCCGCCCCCGGGAAGGGGCCCGGTGCCGTCCCGGCGGAGGTGGAGGCTGGGGCGCCGGAGGCGGCGGGGGCGGGGGCGGGGGCGGGGGCCGCTTCGCCGGGCTTCGCGTCGTCGGCGGCGGCGGCGGTCACCCCCTTGTAGCGGTAGGGGACGTACTTGTCGGAGTTGGTCCAGTAGGCGTACGGGGTGGCCTGGCGGCGGGTGTGCGGGGGCGTCTGCTCGTAGGCGGTGTAGTAGGTGTGCGTGTAGTCGGTCCAGCCGCCGAAGATGACGACGTGCGAGCCCTTCTCCGGGTCGGCGGGGTTGTGGAAGAGCAGCATGTCGCCGGGTTGCAGCTCCTCCTTGCCGATCTTCACGCCGTACTGGCCGAGGCTGCCGGTCCATTCGTTGCTGCCCAGGTTCCAGGCCATCGAGACGTAGCCCGAGCAGTCCTGCCGGTACCCGTCGGACCAGTACTCGGTCATGCTGTACGGCACCTGGGCGGTCACCCAGGTCTTGGCCCGTTCGATGATCGCCGTGCGGGTGGTGGCGGGCGGGGCGGCCGGATCGGCGGGCTGGGCCGGCTTGCCGGCGGGGCCGTGCAGCGGGGTCGTGGTGCCCTGCGGGGTGCCGGGGTCGTCGCCGTCCGCCGGGGTCCGGGAGCCGGCGGGCCGGTCCGGGGCGTGCGCCGCGGCGAGGGCGGCGGCCGGGTGGCCCGCGCCGACGGCGGCGGTGGCGGACGCGGCGGCGGCCACGACCAGGGCCCGGCCGGCCGCCGGGCGCCCTGCGGCCCGGCCGGTCAGGGCGGAGGGACCGACGCGCCGCCCGTGGGCGCATTCGGGGCAGTCGCAGTCGCGCGCGGGGCCGACGTCCTCGAAGACCGGAGCCACCATGCGCGCTGCCTCATATTCCGGGTCGATGTCGGGATCGGTTTCCGGGTTGAAATGTCCGCGTCTGTGCACATTGATCAGTTTCCCAACTGTGGTCATCGTGCGCATGCTGACGGCCCGGATGATGTACGCGACCCTCACCCGACCGGGGACGTCCGACACCCCCGGATGGTCTGAAGCACCCCCCGCGGTCCGGTACAGTTGACGACGTCAGCAGGCGCCGCTAGCTCAGTTGGTTAGAGCAGCTGACTCTTAATCAGCGGGTCCGGGGTTCGAGTCCCTGGCGGCGCACGACGACGATGGCGATCCACGTCCGCGGACAGCGCGGACCCGGATCGCCATCTCTGTTTCCATGCGGCTTCACGGCGCACGATGGGGGCTCCGCCACCCATGCCGCCGACGGCGCCGGGTCCCTCGTTCCGAACCGGGGCCCTGTCACTGTTTGGCCGGATACTCTCTGGCCATGGCAGCCCGAGACCTCCAGGAGCGGATCAAGAAGCTCATCGTCGACCGCAGGCTGGCCTCCGGGGCCCCGCTGCCGACCGAGCCCGAGCTGATGGAGTTCCTCGGCGCCAGCCGGAACTCGGTGCGGGAGGCGCTGAAGGCGCTCCAGGCGATGGGCATCGTCGAGATCCGGCACGGCTTCGGCACGTACGTCGGCCCCATGTCCTTCGCTCCCCTGATCGAGGGCCTCGCCTTCCGCACGGTCGCCGGGCACTACCGGGGCGAGGACTCCCTGCTCCAGTTGCTGGAGCTGCGCGAGGCGGTGGAGACCGGCCTCGTCTCCCGGCTGGCCGGGCGGCTGCCGGAAGCCGACCTGGCGGAGCTGGACCGGCTGGCCGACCGCATGGAACAGCAGGCCGAGGAGGGCGCCGGCCTGGCGGAGACCGACCGGGCGTTTCACGCCACCCTCTACCGCGGCCTGGACAACACCCTGCTGAGCGAGGTGCTCGAGGCGTTCTGGGACGCCTTCCACCGCGTCCAGCAGGACCTGGTGGAACTGCCGCAGGACCCGCGGATCACCTGCCGCCAGCACCGGGAGATCCTCGACGCGGTGCGCTCGGGCGACTCCGTACGGGCGGAGCGAGCCATAAGAGACCACTTCGGCAACATCCGCTCACGCCTGTCCCCCGCGGCCGCGTCCGACCGGTGAAACCGCGCTCCGCCACTTGCGATCATGCTCGGCGGCATAACCTGCTCGCTCGGTGCGCGTCACGAGGTCGCCCGAAGAGCGCGGACCGCGGACCGTGGATCGCGGACCGTGGATCGCGGACCGCGGATCGTGGGCCGTGGGCCGCGCGTGGGCCGTGGGCCGTGGATCGCGGGCCGTGGCTCAGGGCCCGGTGCCGGTCAGATACGCCGACACCACCACGTTCGCCGTGTAGCTGCGGCTCGCCCGGTCGAAGGTGCCGCCGCAGGTGATCAGCCGCAGTTCCGCGCGGCCCGGCTCACGGGGGCCGTAGGCCTGCTGGGCGTCGAAGCGGTCGCGGGGCAGGACCCGGACGTCGTCCACGGTGAACTCGGCGACCCGCCCGTCGCTGCGGACCACCTTCACCGACTCACCCGGCCGCAGCGCGCTGATCCGGTAGAACACGGCCGGCCGGGTCCGGGTGTCCACGTGCCCCACCATCAGCGCGGTCCCGGCCGCCCCGGGTTTCGCCCCGGCCGCGTACCAGCCCACCACTCCGGCCTGGTCGAACGGCGGTGGATCGACCGCGCCCTGCCCGTCCAGGCCCCGGGCCACCACCGGCGCCTGCACACCGAGGTCGGGGATGTCGATGCGCTGCGGCAGCGCCTCACCCAGCGGACGGGCGGCGGGCGGGAGCGCGGCCCCGTCGGGGCGGCCCACCGCGGCCACGTCGCCGGTGGCGGCCCCCGGGATCCCGGCGGGCGCCTCGGTCACCTCGCGGCCCCACAGCCACAGCCCGAGCAGCAGCAGCGCCCAGGTCACCCCGGCCAGCAGCCGCCCGGTGCCGGAGGAGAGCTCGTGATCGGACATGGCCGGCCGTCTCACCGCGCGCCGTGGCTCCGGCGGGCGCCGAGCAGCCCGACGGCGACCGCGGCGACACCGGCGAGGACCAGCCCGGTCACCGCGTGGGCGGTACCCGGCGCGGCGGCACGGGCGCCCGCCGGGACGAGCCGGGCGGTCCCACCGCCGCCGGCGTGGACGGGGGCGATGGGTGAGGCGGGGGCGACCGGCGAGACGGGGGCGACCGGTGAGGCGGGGGCGGCTTGCGACGCTGGGGTGGCGGGGGCGGACGGCCCGGCGAGAGGAAGCGGCGAGGCGGCGGCGGAGGCGTGCCCGGGCGGCGCGGAGGGCGGCGCGGAGGGCTGCCCCGAGGCCCTCGCCGGGACGGAGACACTCCCGTTCACCACGGCGCCGGCGCAGCTGACCCGCACGTCGTACGAGCCGGGCCGCAGCGAGGTGCGGACCCTGGTCTCACCGGTGAGTGTGCCGCCCGTGCCGGTCAGCCGGGCGTTCGTGACGAACGCGTCCGAGACGGCGGTGCCGGCAGCCCCGGAGCAGCCGCTCACCCGGAGCGTCACGTCGGTGCCGGGGGCGGGGGACACCGGGGCCACCGACATCCCGGCTCCGCCGTCCGCCGCACGTGCCGCCGGGGCGAACGCGACACCGGTGACGAGTCCGGTGCAGAGGATGCGGACAGTGAGACGCGCTGAGCCCATCGTGAACCTCCAGATATCCGGAGGCTGCCCGCTCCGGAGCCCCTCCGCATCCTCGAGGGGCGCCGTTTTGCTCCGTACGGACGACGGTTTTCGACCCGTACGCCTCAGATCCGGTCGACGAGGTCCGCGATGGAGTCGACCACCTTGGACGGCCGGTACGGGAAGTCCTCGATCTGCTCGGGCCGGGTCAGGCCGGTGAGCACCAGGAACGTCTGCATCCCGGCCTCTATGCCGGCCAGCACGTCGGTGTCCATCCGGTCGCCGATCATCGCGCTGGTCTCGGAGTGCGCGCCGATGGTGTTCAGGCCGGTGCGCATCATCAGCGGGTTCGGCTTGCCCGCGAAGTACGGCGTCTTGCCCGTCGCCTTGGTGATCAGCGCGGCGACGGCACCGGTCGCGGGCAGCGGGCCCTCGGTGGAGGGGCCGGTCTCGTCCGGGTTGGTGCAGATGAACCGGGCGCCGCCGTTGATCAGGCGGACGGCCTTGGTCATGGCCTCGAAGGAGTAGGTGCGCGTCTCACCGAGGACCACGTAGTCGGGCTCGTGGTCGGTGAGGATGTAGCCGATGTCGTGCAGTGCGGTGGTCAGCCCCGCCTCGCCTATCACGTACGCGGACCCGCCGGGCCGCTGGTCGTCCAGGAACTTGGCGGTGGCCAGCGCCGACGTCCAGATGTTCTCGATCGGCACGTCCAGGCCCATGCGCACGAGCCGCGCGTGCAGGTCGCGCGGGGTGTAGATCGAGTTGTTGGTCAGCACCAGGAAGGGCTTCCCGGACTCGCGCAGCCGCTTCAAGAAGGCATCGGCGCCGGGGATCGGCACGCCCTCGTGGATGAGCACACCGTCCATGTCGGTGAGCCAGGACTCGATGCGCTTGCGGTCTGCCATGGGGCGTCTCCTGCCGTACAGCGTGCTGCGTGGGCCCCAGCCTAAACACACCCCCGATCTTGCGGGAACGCCCTGCTCACTGTGTGGGCACCCGGTCCCTCAACGCCTCCGCCGGGCGAGCAGCAGCACCCCGCCGACGGCGAGCAGCAGGGCGGTGAGCGCGAGCGCGCCGTAGCGGCCGCCGAGGCCGGTGCGGGCGAGTTCGTCGGCGAAGGAGAGCGGTGCGGAGGGCGACGGCGAAGGGGGTTGTGCAGGGGAGGACGAGGAGGACGAGGAGGACGAGGAACGAGAGGAGAGGGGGGAGGGGGTGACGACCAGGCCGGGGATCGGGGTCAGGTCGACGGGCGGTGTGACGGTGGGGGTGGGGGTGGGGGCGGAGCCGCCGGTCGCGGCCGTGGTGCCGGCGGGCGGCTCGGGGCCGGGTTCGGTGTCGATCCCGAAGCGGTAGTCGCCGGACTCGCCCAGCCACTCACCGTCGTCACCCCGACGTTCCACGACGGCGGCCTTGGCGGTGACCCCGTTCGGCACGGCGTCGGCGGTGACCGCGAGCCTGACCTTCACGGAGACGGTCCCGCCCGGCCCCACGGAGAACCCCGGGAACCCGTCGTCGAAGGCCCCCACCAGTTCGTCCTGGTCGGTGCTCTCGAAGTGGACGGGGTGGGCGCGCGGGCCGTCGTAGAACTCCAGCCGGGCCTGCTCGGGCTTCAGGGCCCGCTTGTCGTCGACGAGCACGACGACCGGGTGTACGGCGGTGCAGGCGCGGTCGGTGGTGTTGGTGAGGTCGATGTACCAGGTGCCGGATCCTCCGCCGGCCTCGTACGACGTGGGCCCGCCGTGGATCCGGGCGCTGAGCGGGAAGTTCCGCTCGTCGGACCCGGCACAGTCGAGGCCGGTCTCCCGTCCGTGCGCCGGCCCGACGGGGCCGAGGACGACGGCGGCGGCTGCAGCGAGGCAGAGGGGCAGGATCGTACACAGTCGCATGAACACATAACCCAACCGGCCAGCACGCCGTCCCCGCGCAGCCGCGCTGCCCCGCCCCTCGAACGGCCGCCGACTTCCCCCCGTTCAGCGCCCCGGGGTGGCGCGATCCCGGCGGATTCCCAGGGGCACGGGGTGGGCGCGGCGGCACCCCGTCACGCCGCCCGTCACGCGCCCGTCGCACCGGGCCGCGCGACCCCGCCCCGCGCACCCGCGCCGTCTCCTGCGACAGTGGGAGCCATGACTGGTACCACTCTCCGCGTCGGCCTCATCGGCTACGGCCTCGCGGGCTCCGTCTTCCACGCCCCGCTGATCGCCGCCACCGAGGGCCTCGCGCTCGACACGGTCGTCACCTCGAACCCCGAACGGCAGGAGCAGGCACGGGCCGGGTTCCCGTACGTCCGTGTCGCCACCGCCCCCGACGAGCTGTTCGACCGCGCCGACGAGCTGGACCTGATCGTCATCGCCTCCCCGAACAAGACGCACGTCCCGCTGGCCACCGCCGCCCTCAAGGCGGGCCTGCCGGTGATCGTGGACAAGCCGGTCGCGGGCACGGCGGCCGAGGCCCGGGACCTCGCCGCCCTCGCCGAGGAGCGCGGCCTGCTGCTGTCGGTCTTCCAGAACCGCCGCTGGGACAACGACTTCCTGACCCTGCGCAGGCTCCTGGACGAGGGCGAGCTGGGCGACGCCTGGCGGTTCGAGTCCCGTTTCGAGCGCTGGCGCCCGCGGCCCAAGGGAGGCTGGCGCGAGTCCGGGGACCCGGAAGAGATCGGAGGTCTGCTGTACGACCTCGGCAGCCATGTCGTCGACCAGGCCCTCGTGCTGTTCGGCCCGGCCGCCCAGGTGTACGCCGAGACGGACGTCCGCCGCCCTGGGGCCGAGGCCGACGACGACACCTTCATCGCGCTGACCCACGCGAGCGGCGTCCGCTCCCACCTCCACGTCTCCGCCACCGCCGCCCAGCTCGGCCCCCGCTTCCGCGTACTGGGCTCACGCGCGGGCTATGTGAAGTACGGCCTGGACCCACAGGAGGCGGCCCTGCGGGAGGGCCGGCGGCCCGGCGCGGGCTGGGGCGTGGAACCCGAGTCCCTGTGGGGCCGCGTCGGCGCCGGGGAGTCCCCGGTGACCGGCGGCGGCCGGCCCGTACCGACCCTGGCCGGCGACTACCCCGCCTACTACGCGGCCGTGGCCGAGGCCCTGACCGGCGCCGGCCCCAACCCGGTGACCGCGCTGGAGGCGGCCGCCGCCCTCGACGTCCTGGAGGCGGCCCGGCGCTCGGCCCGCGACGGTGTGGCGGTGGCGCTGTGACCGACCACCCGCGGATCACCCCCAGGTTCGCCCCCGAGATCACGCCGTCGGTCGAGGAACTGGAGGCACAGGAGCGCCGGCTGGTCTTCCGCCGGTTCACCAACGAGGACGCCTGGGCCCTGGGCTCCCTCCTGGTGGAGCTGGCCCGGGAGCGCCAGGCCCCGCTGGCCGTCGACATCCACCGGGCCGGCCAGCAGCTCTTCCACGCGGCCCTGCCCGGTTCGACCCCCGACAACGACGCCTGGATCGCCCGCAAGCGCCGTGTCGTGGAGCGCTACGGCTGTGCGTCGTACCTGGTCGGCGCCCGTTTCCGGGCCAAGGGCACGACGTTCGAGGAGTCCTCCCGCCTCGATCCCGACACGTACGCGGCCCACGGCGGCTCGTTCCCGGTCAACGTCGAGGGTGTGGGCGTGATCGGCGCGGTGACCGTGTCCGGGCTGCCGCAGTTGCAGGACCACCGGTTCGTGGTGGAGGCACTGGAGCAGTTCCTGGGCCGGGATTGACCGGATGCCTCCTCCGGTCCGCACCCTCGACAGCACCCGGGGGTGCGGGGCCGTGTCCGACGTGCGGCTCCGCCGCACGGGCGCGACCAGCCCCCGACAACCCGCAGCCGACGGAGCCACCCGCCGGTCCCCGTTAGACCGGCGGAGCGCCTACGCGTCCTTGAGCTCCTGGCGCTGGCGCCCGAGCCCCTCGATCTCCAGCTCGACGACGTCCCCGGCCCGCAGGAACGGCTTGGGCTCGGGCAATCCGAGCGCGACCCCGGCCGGCGTACCGGTGTTGATCACGTCCCCGGGGTACAGGGTCATGAACTGACTGACGTACCGCACGACCTCCGCGACGGGGAAGATCTGCTCGGCGGTGTTCCCGTCCTGCTTCAGCTCCCCGTTCACCCACAGCCTCAGGGCCAGCGCCTGCGGATCGGGCACCTCGTCCGCCGTCACCAGCCACGGCCCCAGCGGGTTGAACGTCTCGCAGTTCTTCCCCTTGTCCCAGGTCCCGCCGCGCTCGATCTGGAACTCCCGCTCGGACACGTCGTGCGCCACCGCGTACCCGGCGACGTGCGCGAGCGCCTCCTCGTGCGACCCCAGGTAGCGGGCGGTGCGCCCGATGACGACCGCGAGCTCCACCTCCCAGTCGGTCTTGGTGGACCCGCGCGGGACGAGCACGGTGTCGTGCGGGCCGACCACCGTGTCCGCGGCCTTGAAGAAGATGACCGGCTCGGCGGGCGGCTCGGCCCCGGTCTCGCGGGCGTGGTCGTGGTAGTTCAGCCCGATGCACACGATCTTGCCGATCCGCGCCAGCGGCGGCCCGACCCGCAGCCCGGTCCCGCCCAGCACGGGCAGTTCCCCGGTGTCGGCGGCGGCCCGGATCCGGCCCAGCGCGGCGTCGTCCGCGAGCAGCGCCCCGTCGATGTCCGCCACGATCCCCGACAGGTCCCGCAGGTACCCCTCGGCGTCCAGCAGCGCGGGGCGCTCCGCCCCCGCCGTACCGACTCGCAGCAGCTTCATGGTCACCATCTCCCTCGATCACGGGCGCCCGGCCGATGTGTGCCGCGACGTGTGCAGCCATCGGAGGACTGGTCGATCCTCCAAGCCGCAGGTCCAGTCCGCAAGACCTTGTTCACGGACTGGACCGTAGCCGGGACGGCCACCGGGCCCGTGCCCGTGCCCGACCCGGACCCGGACCCGGACCCGGACCCGGACCCGGACCGCTCAGCGGTACAGCGCCGCCCGCTCCACCGCGCTCCACGCCGTACTGGTCACCACGTACAGGGCGGCGGCCAGCGGCACCACGGCGACCGTGACGAGGGTGAAGAAGGACATGAACGGCATGACCTTGCCGACCGCGCCCAGGCCGGGCACCCGCTCCCCGTCACCCCCGGCGACGACGACCGGGTTCGGCGCCGTCATCCGCTTCGTACGGCGGTAGTTGAACACGGCGACGGCGGTGACGACCGCGAAGAGCCCGAGGTAGACCAGCCCGGCCGCCCCGAACACGCCGCCGTCGCCCAGCGCGTCCGCCCATCGCCCGCCGAGCGGCGCGGCGAACAGCCGGTGGGCGAGCAGGCCGCCTCGCTCACCGCCGACCGTCGAGTCGGAGAACAGGTGGTAGAGGAGGAAGAAGGCGGGCATCTGGAGCAGGCTGGGCAGGCAGCCGGACAGCGGCGACACCTTCTCCTCGGCGTGCAGTTCGAGGATGGCCTTCCGCAGCTTCTCCGGGTTCTTCCCGTGTCTCCTGCGCAGCTCGGCGACCTTCGGCTGAAGCGCGGCCCGGGCCCGCTGCCCGCGCGCGGCGGCCCGGGAGAGGGGATGGACGAGGAGTCGTACGAACGCGGTGAACAGGACGATCGCCGCAGCCGCAGCCGAGGCGTGCAGGAGCGGCTGGAGCAGGTCGGCGAGCTGCTCGACGAGCCGCGCGAAAACGGACATGGGTGAGCCCTCCGTGGGTCACGTCGTGCCGGAGTGAAGACGGGCATGGCGGCATGACGACCCGCGCGGGGTCACGGATGTGGGAGTGCCGTGGGAGCGCTCGCCCTACGCAGTGGCCGTCGCGAGGGCGTGTCCGGGCGCCCGGGGCCGGCGGCGGCCCCGGGCATCCGGATCCCGCTGCGGCAGGAAGGCCGTACGGCGGGCCCGGTCCCGTATGGCCGTACGTATGCGGGTGGGCGGCACGGCAGGCGCGCAGCGCGCGGCCACGAGCGAACAGGCGGCGAACGCGGCCCCGGCCGCGGCGGTCGCGGCGAGCGCGACGGTGGTGGAGAGACTCCCGGTGTCGAGCAGCGCGACGGACAGCAGGAAGAACAGCAGAGCGACGGCAGGTCGGGCGGCGGCCAGATGACGCACCATCAACTCCCCTCCCCCCTCACGGTCAGGTCGACCGTACCTGATCCTGCTCGGTCTCGATGGGCTGCAACAGCCGCTTGGGCCTGAGCAGCGCCCGGCTGACCGGGTCGGCCTGATCGGCTCGCATCCGGGGCCAGTCCGGGCCCGGTGATACGCCAACGTTGTCCGCGCTCACGAGGGAGGGACCCGTCGCCTCCTCGCCGCCACAGACGTGAGCGAGCCACCGGAAGTCGTCGCAGCCGAAGAACACCTCACCCCACGAGTCAACCCAGACCCGAGCGACACCGTCACCCGTCTCCGCGAGGTCCCACCAGACCCAGCCACGGAACTCGTTCTCCGGGTCGAACTGATAGAGGCAGCTCTGCAGTTCCCACCCGCCCTCACGACCGCCACGACCGCCACGACTCGCGGCAACGAACCAGTCAGGGACGAGGTCGACGGGAAGATCCTCGCCATCGAAGATCTGGGACAGCGCAAGCCGTAGGGCGGCATCCAGTACCGCCCGCATCCGCGTACCGAACTCCACGACAGGGCGGTTCGTGCGAACGTCGAAGGCGGACAGGACCGGAGGCACGCCCTCCGGCACCGGCCGCCGCGACAGCCGCAGCAACTCCCGCTCACTGTCTTGGATGTCGTGCAGCACGCTGACTCCTTGGCACCTTAACTGGCTGGACCGTCCTTCGGGAGCGATGCGAGGAACGCCTCGACATCCGGTTTCACATAGCTTGACAGGTCAGTCATCATCGAAACCGTCTTCCCGAGCTCTCGGGCGAGTTCCGGCAGCTTCGCCCACACATCCGGGCTGACGATGACCGTCGCGTACAGGAGTTCGTCATCAAGAAAATAGCCGCTCTCTGCCTGCGTCTGTGCCGATTCGCGCAGAATCTTCACCGCAAGAGGAAGGAGCAGGGGCACTCCCTCTTTCTGGGCAATCAGCCTGGCCAGCTCATGAGATTCCAGAGCTCCGACCGGGCGTCGGCGAAGTGCATGGATCGCCTTGATCAAGGAGGTCGCCCCCTCGGGCGGCTCCGGCCAGCGACGGCCTTCCAGCTGTTCAAGTGATTTACTGAGGTCAAGAGGCTCGGACATTTATGTTCCTTTCCCGCTACGGACGCACCACATATCGCGTGGCCGCTGGCACAGGCCTCGCGAACACGTCTCAGCGGTGACCGATGGAGTGCAGGAAACCATTTAGACGGTCTAGTTCTTCAATCGTTTCCTTGCGCTTCTTCTTGAGTACTTCCAATCCGCGTTCCGTGATGGATTCCGGTGGATTTCTCAGCTCCGCTTCCAGGATCTGCCGGACGTTGTTCAAACCGTTGCGCGCCTGCGTCAAGTCCGTGATGTGATCGAAGGGTGTTCCATCGGGTTTCCTGGCGACTACCTCGCCCCTCGCTTCCCGTCGGGCGGCACTGTAGTGGTTGTGATTCGGCTGGGAGTTTATCTCTCCAACGGGATCCTTTTTTATGTTCTCCAGCCGTGCGATCGCCTTCTGCGCGGCGTCCCGCAGCCCGAGTTCCCGGCACTTGGGCGCGAGTCCCAGCGGGTCGGTCCATGTCTGGGGGTTGCGCACGTAGGTGCGGGGGTTCGGCGCAGGCCGCAGCCCGAGGGGGTCAGGTGTGAGGTAGCGGGCATTTTCAGGGTCGTAGTAGCGAAAGTAGTTGTAGTGGAGGTCGGTCTCGGGATCGTAGTACTGCCCCGGGAACCTCAGAGGCGTGTAGGCCGTGCTGTTCCTGGCCCAAGCGGTCTTGCCCCAGAGCGTGGAGCGCGAACGCCAGGCGATTGTCCCTTCTTCGTCCAGGAGCTCCGTGGGGGAGCCGACGAGATCGGTGACAATCGCGAAGAAACGTGAGTCGATCTCCTCCTGGGGGGCGTCGGCCAGAGTGACACGTTCGCTCTGGGCAAGCGGGTGCAAGCCGTCGTGGTACCAAGTCAGGGTGACTTTCTGAAGTTCCCCCAGGACAGTGCTGGTCTGCTCGCACAAGATGCTGTCGTCCCAGGAGAAGTCAACCTGCTCCACGACAGTGGTGCCACCCTCGCCCAGCCGCTGCTTGGCAATGCGACGTCCCAGGGGGTCGTACAGGTAGCGCCACACGGTACCGTCCGGTGTGACGACGGCAGTGAGACGGTCTTCTGCATCCCAGGAGTAGCGCCAGGTCTCCGGCTTTCGGGAGAGTCTGGTCTTCTGGCGCAGTGTGATCCGGCCTTGAGCATCGTGTTCGTAGCGGACTCGTCCTGCCCGCGTGACCCGGTTGCCGTCATACGTTCGCGGCCCTGTGGCCTCGTGGCCGGGGTGGGAGGCCGGCCACTCCGCAGCGCTTTGATTGCCGGTCTCGTCATACGCATAGCGCTCGGTCCAGCCCTCCGCCCGTACCTCGGTGACGCGGCCGATGACATCCAACGTGATGTGTCGGCCGCCGCTCAGCAAATCGTCCGAGCCCTCGAGGTAGCCGTCCGGCCGGTAGGTGTAACGGCGCTGCTGGATGAGGTGACCGCCATGATGCGCCACAGTCTGACGGGTAAGGCGTCCCAACACGTCGTATGCGCTGGTCATCCTGCCGATTCCGCCGAGGCCCCGGGCAAGTTCCTGACCGGCACTGTCGTACTCGAAGTCGATAGTGCGCCCCGCAGCGCTCACTTCGATGAGGTTGTCGACGGCGTCATGGACAAAGGTACTGACCGCGCCGGCTGGAGTGGCGCGGCTTGTGCGCCGTCCGAGCTCATCGTGGGTGTAAGTCGTCGTAAGACCGTTGACGGTCTCTGCGGTGAGGTTGCCACTGCTGTCGAACTGCCTGCTCAACGTCGCGTCCGGACCAACGGCACGCGTGAGGCGACCGTTGGGATCGTAGGCGTATGTGGTGACCCGGCCTTGTGCATTCTGGCGGATTACCCGGCCAAGGGCATCGTAATCAAAACGGATCACCTCACCGAGGGCATTGGTCCGACTGATCAGGCAACCGACGGCGTCATGGTCGTAGTCGAGCGTGCGCCCGTCAAAGTCCGTCTCCGAAGTCAGACGACCGGCGGGGTCGAACTGATAGCTCCACGTACAACCGGCGGGATTCGTGACCCCCGTGAGACGCAGTTCGGGATCATAGGTGTATTCGAAGCGCATCCCCGCCGGATCAACGCGGGCGACCAACAGATCGAAGTGACCGTATTCAAAACGGTTGACCGCCCCCGTTGGTCCGGTGTGGACGATGCAGTTACCCTCGCCGTCGTACTCCCAGGATTCAGTGCTGCCGTCGGGTGTGGTACGGCGCGCGGGTAGCCCGTCAATGGTCCATTCCAGGCGGGTCGTGGCACCAAGAGGATCGGTGATCGCAACAGCGTGGCCGAACATGTCACGCTCGTACACTGTCACGTTGCCGAGCGGATCCTGGATCTGCAGGGGCAGTCCGGCCCCGTCGCAGCGCAGGGAGGTCGAGTGTCCCAGCGCATCGACAACCGAACGGAGCTGCCCGGCGAGGCCATAGCTGAAACGGATTGTGGGTCCCCCTGGTCCGCTGACGGTGATTCGATTACCGCGTTCGTCGTACGTCTGTCGCCAGATGGAGCCGCTCGAGTCAGTCACCGTTTCGACGAGCCCCAGAGCGTTGTACGTGGCCATTGTTTCATGACCGTCCGACCGCACCACTGAGACCAAGTGTCCGAGGTCGTCGTAATGCAGCCGGGTTATATGACCCAAGGCATCAATGACAGTAGTGAGTTGACGGTGTTCGTCCCATTCCTGCGCCGTGGTATTTCCCAGCGGATCGATCTCACGAATGAGACACAGAGCCTCGTTGTGTTCGTAGACGCGGGTGTGGCCGAGGGAGTCGGTGACGCGGGTGGTGCGGGTGGTGGTGTCGTAGGTGAGGGTGGAGGCGAGGGCGCC
>NZ_JBEXLP010000133.1:0-14364 GCF_040610035.1 Streptomyces sp. NPDC004542 | reverse complement strand
CTCACGGTCGGCGACCCGCTCGACCCGGCCACCCAGGTGGGCCCGCTGGTGGCCGAACGGCAGCAGCGCAGGAACCTCGACTACATCCGCATCGGGGCTCCGCCCCGGACCCCGT
This sequence comes from Streptomyces sp. NPDC004542, assembly GCF_040610035.1. Classification (NCBI taxonomy): domain Bacteria; kingdom Bacillati; phylum Actinomycetota; class Actinomycetes; order Kitasatosporales; family Streptomycetaceae; genus Streptomyces; species Streptomyces sp. NPDC004542. The sequence goes on along the minus strand of NZ_JBEXLP010000133.1, from coordinate 14,249 downwards.
GGGCCTGAACCGGCCTCGTCCTCAAGCTCCCCCAGAGGGGGCACCCCCGGACGGGCTGTAAGAGGGGCGTCAGCGGCCCGGTCGTACCGTCATGTCGTTGATCTCCGCGTCCCTGGGGAGGTCGAGGGCCGTCAGGATGGTGGTGGCGATGGACTCGGGGGCGATCCACTGGGCGGGGTCGTACTCCTTGCCCTCCTGCTGGTGGACCTTGGCCTGCATGGGGCTGGTCGTGCGGCCGGGGTAGACCGAGGTGACGCGGACGCCGCCCGCGTGTTCCTCCTGGCGGAGGGAGTCGGCGAGGGCCTTGAGGCCGTGCTTGGAGGCGGCGTAGGCGGACCAGCCGGCGTGGGCGTTGAGACCGGACCCGGAGTTGACGAACACCACGTGCCCCCGGGAGGCACGCAGCTGGGGCAGGAAGTGGCGGGTCAGCTCGGCGGGGGCGATCAGGTTGACGTTGAGCTGGTGGCGCCAGGTCTTGGGGGTCAGATCGCCCACCTGGCCCAGGTCGACGACTCCGGCGATGTGCAACAACGAGTCCACCCGGTCGGGGAGCGTCTGGTGGGAGAAGGCCCAGGACAGCCGGTCCGGGTCGGCGAGGTCGCCGACGAGCGTCCTCGCCCCGGGGTACTCGGCCGCCAGTTCCTTCGCGCGGCCCGCGTCGCGCGCGTGCAGCACGAGGTCGTCCCCGCGCGCGTGCAGACGGCGGGCCACGGCCGCGCCGATGCCGGAACCCGCCCCGGTGATCACATGAGTAGCCATGGCGCCATGCTCGCACCGCCGGCCGCTCACCCGGCGCCCAGGTGCTCCTCCAGATAGGCCAGCGCCGCCGCCGGTTCCTCGGCGAAGCCGATCAGGTCGGCCAGCGGCCGGGGCAGGAAGCCCTCCTCCTCCATGCGGCGGAACTGCTGCTTCAGCCCGTCGTAGAAGCCCGCCGTGTTCAGCAGCACCACCGGCTTGTGGGTGCGGCCGTGCTTCTTCAGCTCCAGGATCTCGGTGGCCTCGTCGAGCGTCCCGGTGCCACCCACCATGATCACCACCGCGTCGGCCTTCTCCAGCAGCAGTGCCTTCCGCTCGGCGAGGTCCCCGGCGATCACCATCTCGTCGGCGCCGGGCCGCGCCCGGTTCGCCAGGAAGCCGACCGAGACGCCGACGAGACGGCCGCCCGCCTCCTGCACCCCGTCCGCGACCACCTTCATCAGGCCGACGTTCGAACCGCCCCAGACGAGCGTGTGCCCCGCCGCTCCGATCAGTTCGGCGAACTCGCGCGCGGGACGCGTGTAACGGTCGTCGAGGTCGGCGGCGGAGAGGAAGACACAGATTCGCATGCGGTCAGGGTACGAGGGGAGAACCCGGCGCCGGCCGCCGCTCTCCCGGCACGGCCCTGCTCTCGTACGGGCCGCCGCCACCCGGGTGGCCACCCTGCCCGAGGAGATCCGCGCAACCAGCGACTAGTCTTGGCGCGGGCCCCCCGTCGGCGGCTGCATTCGCAGTATTGGATCTCTCGTCCCAGATCGGTTCACCGCACCATGCACTCGTTCGAGCCGAATGTGCTCCCCGTGGGCCGGCAGACGGAGGTGGCTCGCCTTCTCCGAGTCGTGGAAGGCCGCGACGAGGCGCGGATGCTGATGCTGCTCGGTGAGGCCGGCACCGGCAAGTCGCGGTTGCTGTCGTTCGTCGTCGACCACGCGCGGGAGGGCGGGGCCCTCGTGCTGGCCTGCCAGGGTTCGGAGGCCGAGTCACACCAGTCCTTCGCGTCCCTGCACCAGTTGCTCCTCCCTCTTCTGCCCGAGGTCGCCACGCTGGCCGGCCATCTGCGCGGGGCACTCGAGACGGCGTTCGGCATCGCTCCCGCGGCGGGGGCGTTGGACCCCCTGCTGCTGCGGGTCGCGGTCCTGACGCTGCTGACCGAGGTCTCCCGTCGGGGGCCTGTGCTGCTGACGGTCGACGACGTGCAGCATTTCGACCGGGACTCCCTCGAAGTGCTCAGCTTCGTGATGCGCCGCCTCACGGCCGCCGATGTGTCGGTGCTGCTGGCGGCGCGCGGGCAGACGCCTCCCGAGGGGGTTCCGCAGGCTCTGCCCGCCATGCTGCTGGGACCGTTGGCCGAGCGGGACGCGGCCGAACTCGTGGACGCGCAGCCGCACGTTCCCACCGGCCGGACGCGGATCGAACTGCTGCGACAGGCGGGCGGCAATCCGCTGGCCATCATCGAACTGTGCCGCGCCGCGGCGGCGGGGGGCGCCGGCGTACTGCCCGGAGGCGGACTGCCCCAGACCGAGCGCATCCAGGAGCTGTACGCCGCCCGGCTGCGTGGTCTGCCGGAGAGGACCCGGCGGCTGATCCTCTACGCGGCCGCGTCGCAGTACGACGACCTCGACACGATCATGGCGGCCGCGGGCGCCGGAACGGATCTCTGGGCGTGGGCCCCGGCGGAGGAGGCCGGCCTGGTGACCGTCGTGGACGGGCGGGTGGTGTTCCGCCATCCGCTGGCACGCGCGGGCTCCTACCACGCGGCCCCGGCCTATCTGCGGCAGCAGGCGCACCGGGACCTGGCCGCGGCCCTCACGGCCGACCCGGCCCGCCGCGCCTGGCACCTGGCCGCCGCGTGTGTCGGCCACGACGAGTCCGTGGCGGCGGCGCTGGAGGACACCGCGGAACTCGCCGAGCGGCGGGGCGGGTTCTTCGCGGCGGCCGAGGCTCTGCAACGGTCCGCGGAGTGCAGCCCCGCGGCGGACGACAGGGCCCGCCGCTACGCGAAGGCGCTGAGAGCCGCCCAGAACGCCGGCGACCCCTCGTGGGTCGGTGAACTCCACGACAGGATCAGCGCGCTCACCGAGGACCGTGATCTGCTGGGCATGGCGGCCTGCGCCGCGGGCATGGCCCTGTCGCTGTTCGGCCGCCAACGTGAGGGTTTCCAGGTGCTGATGAACGCGCTGCGGCCGGATCCCCCCAGGGACCCCATGACGGTGGTCGCCCTGGTCAGCATCCTCCAGGCAGTCGCGTTCCAGTCGGGCCTGCCCGAGGTGAGGCACCCGATAGCCGCTCTGCTGGACGGAGTGGAGACCGGGGATCGCGACACCCCTTACGCCGAGCTGACGACGGCTGATGCCTCCGCTTCGGTACTGGCCGTGATCCGTGCCGGTGCCGATCCGGCCGATGCCACCGAACTGTTGCGGAGTATTCGTCGAGCGCCGGGCTCGCCCGACCGGCCGCTCGACGTCGCGGAGATGACACGGACAGTCGCTCTCGGCGGGGTGGCCTTCTACGCCGACGAGCCCGATCTGTGTGTGGAGTCCCTGCGCCGGGTCCACCCCGTGCTCCGCGCGTACGGTGCCATGGGCTCCGCCGCGCCCACCCTCGTGCCGATGGCCGTGACGCTGATCGAGACCGGGCGGTGGGCGGAGGCCGAGCAGCACCTGGAGACGACGGCGGCGCTGGCGGCGGTCCACAAGTGGATCTACATGCAGACCGACGTCGAGGCGCTGCGGGCGACGTTGCGCGGCCTGCGCGGCGAGCCGGAAGCCATGCCGGCGGACCAGGCGTGGACGGCGGTCGCACTGGAGGAGAACCGCGCCACCCACGCACTCCTCCTGCGGGCCGCCGGTACCGCCGCCGCGGCGGCCGGCGACTTCGACGCCGCGTTCCGGCACTTCCGGGCCCTCTTCGGCGAGGACGGGACAGCGCTGCACCACTTCCTCTCCCCCCGGTCGGTCGCCGATCTCGCCGCGGTCGCCCAGCGGACGGGCCGCCAGGAGGAGGCGGGGCGGGTCCTGGCAGCGGTGAGCAGCGAGCTGGGGGAGCGTCCGACAGCCCGGATGACGCTGCTGACGCACCACGCCGCCGCGCTGACGGGCACCGCGGAGGATGCCGAGGACCACTTCCGGCTCGCCACGGTGGACCCGGTGGGCGACCAGTGGCCGCTGGCGCGGGCACAGGCGAGGCTCCACTACGCGCAGTGGCTGCGCAGACAGCGACGCCCGCGGGAGGCCCGTCCGCTCCTGGCCATGGCACTGGAGACGTTCGCCCGGCTCGGCGCGGCCGGCCTGGCCGAGGAGGCCCGCGCCGAGTTGCGGGCGAGCGGCGTGGCCACCGCCCCCGCCCAGGCCGACCCGCTGGCGGAACTGAGCGCCCAGCAGCAGCAGATCGTCAGGCTGGCGGCACGAGGGCTGCGCAACCGGGAGATAGCGGAGCAGCTGATGCTCTCCCCTCGCACGGTCAGCTCCCACCTCTACAACGTCTATCCGAAGCTGGGTGTGAGCAGCCGCAACCAGCTCCGTGATCTGTTCGACGATCTGTGATCCACAGCGGGGGGACCGGCCCCCTGCGGGCCGACGGGCACACCGGCCGGCTCTCGGCGGCCCCCGTCCGGCCGCCGGCGGAGAAGGACCGTCAACTTACTGATGCCTGCCGGGCGGACTGCTTGCGAGGCTTGGGGGCGTGAGGCCGCCGTCGGCGGCACGTCCCGCGCAGGAAGAGACGCAGCCATGTCCGCCCTTTCTTGAAGATGCTCCCGTTGCCCGGCCTCACGCCGGCGGATGACGCGATCCGGGAGCGGGCGGGACGGGATACAGGGCGGCCGGCGGCGTCGCGGATGCCGACCGGTGCGGCCTGCCGCGGACGAACCACGCGGCAAGGGCAGGGACGCGGGGCTCCCCCACTCCCCTGCGAGGGGACTCGAGGCGCCGGACGCGCTGTCCCAGCACGAAGGGTATGGATTTCCATGGTTGAGCAGCGGCAGCGAATCCGTGTGGGCACTGACACGTTGCAGCGTCTGGTGGAGACGCTGGCGGCACGGCTGCGCCGCTCGGTGGTCGTCGACGACCCGCTGGCACGGCTGGTGTGTTCCAGTCAGCACTTCGGGGACGCGGACCCGGTCCGTATCCGCAGCCTCCTGCAGGGCAGGGCCGACGACGAGGTCATCCGGTACGTCCTCGACCAGGGGGTCGCCCAGTGGCCGAAGCCCGGATTCATCGCGGGGCACGATGAACTGGAACTGCTCACCCGGTACTGTGTGCCGCTGCGCGAACGCGGCCATCTGGTCGGCCTTCTGATGGTCGTCGCGCCCGACGGCACCCTGGCGGAGGACGAGGCCGGCACGGTCGCCGAGGCGGTGCCGGCCATCGCCGCGCAGATGTACGCACTCCAGCTGGCGGCCACCGAGGAAGCGACCGCGGCCCAGGACGCCCTGCTCGCGCTGGTGGACACCAGTCCGGTCGCCCGTGCCTCGGCCCGTCAGCAGCTCCTGACGAGCGGTCTGCTCACGGACGCGGCACACGCCCTGGTCAGTGTCGTCCGGCTGAGCCCCTCCCCGGAAACGCCGGGCCAGGCCGAGATCGCCCTGCGGGCCGCCCTGGAACCGTTTCTCCGGACACGGGCGGCGACCGGAATCATGGCAGTGGCCCCGGACAGCGCCGTACTCCTGCAGCTGTACGCCGAGCCGGTCGAGGAGCGGGAACTCGCCGCGCAGTCCGCCGCCATCCTGCGGACGCTCCGTACCTACCTCGCCGCCTCGGCCGCCCCCGTGCTGGGCATCGGCGGCGTCCAGGACGGTCTGGCCAACGCATGGGTCTCCCACTCCCAGGCGGTCGTCGCGGCCCGCGCGGCCCGCCGGATGCCGTATCTGGAGCACGTCGGAGTGTGGGACGCCCTGGGTGAGTACGCCGTGCTCCTCCAGGTACCGGCCGGTGCCTTCACCTCATCCCTGCTGCCCAAGCCCTTGCGCATGCTGCTGGAGAGTCCGGTGGGCCGGCGGCTGGAGACGACCCTGCGGTGCTTTCTGAAGCACGCCGGATCGATACCCCGCACCGCGGAGACCCTCGGGATCCACCGCACCTCGCTGCACTACCGGCTCCGCCAGATCCAGGAGATCACCGGACTGGACCTGGACAGCGGAGACGACCGGCTCGTGCTGCACCTGGGACTGCGCATCCACGACCTCCTGGAGCCGTCCGCAGCCGTCGGCACGCACTGAACGGCCCGGCCGCTGCGGGCCTTTCCGCAGATCGACGAAAAACCCCTCGGCCGATCCCTACGGAGAGCGGTGGTGGCCGTCTCCACCGGTGAAACAGAATGTGCTGCGAGGAATTGAGCAAGTGCCGGCCTCCTTTGTCCGGCCCCTCACCGACGCACCGAGCACAGCATCTCGGCAGCCGGAGAAACGAGAAGGAACCATGGGCGAATTGACGACGAGCGACGGTGTACGTCTGGTCTACCGGGACAGCGGAGGCGAGGCCCCCGCCTTGGTCATGCTGCACGGCTGGGGACAGACCCAGGCGATGTTCGAACACCAGCTGGCCGGTCTGGCGCCGGCCCGCCGGGTCATCACCCTCGACATGCGCGGCCACGGCGTGTCCGGCAAACCGCACCACGGCTATCGCATAGCCCGACTCGCCGCGGACGTCTTACAGCTCGTCGATCACCTCGGTCTCGACCGATTCGACGCTCTCGGCTGGTCGATGGGCGCATCGGTGTGGTGGAGCTTCATCGACCAGTACGGAACCGGCAGGCTCCGCCGCTTCGTGGTGGTGGACCAGCCCTCCGCCGTCGCGGCCGTGCCCTGGATGACGGACGAGGAGCAGCGGGCGTCAGGCGCCATCTTCGACGTCGCCGGCCTGCTCGAACTCGGTGCCGCCCTCGCGGGTCCGGACGGCGAGCGGGTACGTCACGACTTCGTGCGGAGCATGTTCTCCGGCAGCCCCGACCCCGCGGTCCTGTCGTTCGTCGCCGAGCAGATCAAGTCGACTCCGCCCTATGCGGGAGTTCCCCTGCTGTTCGACCACTGCGCGCAGGACTGGCGGGACGTGCTGCCCCGCATCGACCTCCCCACACTGGTCCTGGGCTGCGACGGGAGCCACGTCTCCCCCCGTTCCCAGGAGTTCATAGCCCAGCAGATCCCGGACGCACGGTTGCACATATTCCCGACCGCTGTGGCCAACTCGCACTTCCCCTTCCTCGAAAACCCGGCGGCCTTCAATTCCGTGGTCGAGGCATTCCTCTCGGACGGGCCGGCACAGGAGGATGCGCGGCCCAGGAGCACCACGTGAGGGCCCGGCGCCAGACATATTGAGGCAACAACGTGAAGACGACGGTCCGGTCAAGAAGAACATCTGCGTCAGAACATCCGCAGAAGGCAGAAGACGACATGCTCCTCGACAACAGTTCCGGCCCTTTCACAGGCATGCAATGGCCTGCCGGAAGCGATGACAGGATTCTGTACCTGGGCATCAACCTGTCCGACACGACGGTGTCTTTCCAGCCGGGGTCGACGCAGGTGATGAACCCAGGTGACCTCATCGTCACGAGGACCCTCCGGTCTGACCTGTGTTACGCCGAAGAGCTCACCTTCTTCCGTGTCCCCTGCTTCCTGCTCGACAGGTCCGCGGAAGTTCTGCGGCGCGACTCCGTGATCCACTTCAGCGGCGCGAGCGGCTTGGCCGCACTCGTCTCCCGGTTCCTGTCCGCCCTGGCCAGGACATCACCGTCCCAGGATCCGGCGGTCGGCAGACGGCTTGCCCTGAACACCGCCGATCTCGTCGCCCTGCTGATGAACGAGGTCCACGAGAGGAGCACCGCCGGCTCCGTGGATCCGGGTCGTGAACTGCTGCTGCGCATCCAGGGCTACATCCAGGAAAATCTCGCGGACAGTGACATGTCACCGGAATCGATAGCCCGGGCACACCACATCTCGGTGCGTTACCTCCACAAGCTCTTCCAGGCCGACGGCACCACGGTGGGAGCCTGGATCAGGCAGCACCGGCTTGCCGCCTGCCGGCTGGATCTCCGCCGGCAGCACCGCGCCGTGGCCGTCGTCGCCCAGTCCTGGGGCTTCACCAGCCCCTCCCACTTCAGCCGGCTCTTCCGCAAGGCGTACGGGCTGTCCCCGAAGGAATGGCAGAACTCGGGGATCTGAAGCATCGCGCAAGCGCGCCGCACCCCTGACGCCCGCCCCTTGCCCGCCTCGTGAGGCCCGACGCCCTGCGCGAGACCCATGCCGCCGAGGCCGCCCTCAGTCATGCCCTCAGCCATGCCATCAGCACGCTCCGAACCGCCTTCACCGACTGAACCCTCCGAGAGCAGGCCCACATGCCTCGTCCCACCGTAGTCCTGGTCCACGGCGCGTTCGCCGACGCCACCGGCTGGATGGGAGTCATCGACGACCTCCAGCGCGCCGGCGTCACCGTCGTCGCCCCGCCCAATCCGCTGCGCGGCCTCGCCCTGGACGCCGCCTACGTCGCCTCCGTGGCCGCCCAGATCCACGGCCCCGTCCTCCTGGTCGGCCACTCCTACGGCGGCGCGCTGATCACCGTCGCCGGCACCGTCGAAAACGTCGTCGGACTGGTCTACATCGCCGCCTTCATCCCCGAGGAAGGCGAAAGCCTCGGCGAACTGCAGGACCGCTTCGCCGCCTCCGCCCTGGCGGACCACCTTCGGCAGTGGACCTATCCCACCACCGACGGCACCACCGCCACCGAGGTCACCATCACGCAGGAAGCCTTCGCCTCGGTGTTCGCGGCCGACGTCTCCGACAGCGTCACCAGGGTCCTGGCCACCACGCAACGCCCGATCGCCCTCGCCGCCTTCACCGAGAAGGCCGCGGCCGCCGCCTGGAAGACCAAGCCGTCCTGGGCCCTGATCGCCGGCGCGGACCGGGCGATCAACCCGGACGTGGAACGCTTCGGCGCCGGGCGCGCCGCCGCGAACATGACGGAGATCGACGGAGCCTCCCACGCCGTGGCGCTCTCCCAGCCCAAGGCCGTCGCACAAGTCATCCTCGACGCCGTGCACGCCCTCGCCTGACCGTCCGGCCAGACCCTTTCCGGCCGACCGCACCGACCGCACCGACCGCACCCGACACCCTCGAACCACCCTACGAAGGAGTTTTCCGTGACCCGAATTTCCTCTGCCTGGCGCGTGAGACACCGCGGCCGCGGCGCCCTGGCGACCGCAACCGTCGCGGCGGTTCTCGCCGGGTTCGCGACTCTGTCGACAACGGCGGGGGCGGCCGCATCGGTGCCCACGCGGCCCAAGCCCACGATCGTCCTGGAGCACGGAGCGTTCGCCGACGCGTCCAGCTGGTCCGGCGTCATCGAGCGGCTGAACCGTGCGGGGTATCCGGTGGTGGCCGCAGCCGACCCGCTGCGCGGACCGGCCGCCGACGCCGCGTACCTGCGCAGCGTCCTCGACCGGGTGCACGGGCCCGTGGTCCTGGTGGGCCACTCCTACGGCGGCACCGTGATCAGTGAGGCGGCGGTGGGCCGGGAGAAGCAGGTCAAGGCACTCGTCTACGTCGCCGCGTTCCTGCCCGACGAGGGTGAGACCTCGCTGGAGCTGTCGAACAGGTTCCCCGGCAGCACCCTCGGCGCCGCGGTCGAAGCGGTGCCCTACGCTCTTCCGGACGGCGGACACGGGAACGACCTGTACATCAAGTCCGACAAGTTCCGCGCCCAGTTCGCCGCGGACGTCCCCCGTGGGCAGGCAGCGCTCATGGCCGCCACCCAGCGGCCCGTCGCCGCCTCCGCGCTGGAGGAACCCTCTGTCGGGGCCGCCTGGAAGCGCATCCCGTCCTGGTCCCTGATCGCCACCCAGGACTTCAACATCCCGCCCGCCGCCCAGCGGTTCATGTCCGAGCGCGCCCACGCCCACACCGTCGAGGTCAAGGCGTCCCACGCCGTCGCGGTGTCCCGGCCGGACTCCGTCGCCCGGCTCGTCCGCCAGGCCGCCGACTCGACCGCCCGCTGACCCCGTCGGCCATCACCCACGCCTACGTCGTGGCGGACGTGGTCGACGTGTCGCGAGCGATGACTTCCGTGCCGTACGGCAGTCTGCACCGGTATGGACATGGACAAGGAGACACTCTCCCGCGACGGCACCCGCATCGCCTACACGACGACCGGTGAGGGGCCGGCGGTCGTCCTCGTGAGCGGTGCGATGTCCACGGGCGGGACCGTGGCGCCGCTCGCGCACTGCCTCGCGGGCCGCTGCCGGGCCGTCGTGTACGACCGCCGGGGCCGCGGCGGGAGCGGCGACACCGCGCCGTACGCGGTGGAGCGCGAGGTCGAGGACATCGCGGCGCTGATCGAGGCGGTGGGTGGCGAGGCGGCGGTCTACGGCATCTCCTCGGGCGGCGCGCTGGCGCTGCGGGCGGCCGCCGGCGGGCTGCCGGTGCGCCGGGTGGCCGTGTACGAGACGCCCTTCGCCGTGGACGAGGCGGGGGCGCAGGGCCGGGCCGAGTACACCGGGAAGCTGGGCGAGGCACTCGCCGACGGCCGGCGCGGCGACGCGGTCGAACTCTTCCTGAGGCTCACGGGCCTGGCCGAGGAGATGATCCAGGGCGCCCGCCGGTCCCCCATGTGGGCCGACATGGAGGCGATCGCGCCGACCCTGGCCTACGACGACGCCGTGATGGGCGACGGCCTGGTCCCCCGGGACCGGCTCGCGTCCCTCCGCGTCCCCGTCCTGGCGGTCGCGGGCGGCGCGAGCCCGGGCTGGTTGCGCGAGGCCACCCGGACGGTCGCTCAGGCGGCGCTGACGGGCACCTACCGCGTCCTGGAGGCCCAGACCCACATGGTGGACCCGAACGTGCTCGCACCGGTGCTGGCGGAGTTCTTCACCGCGTAGGACGGCGGGGGCGGCCTCGGGGTCGCCCTCCTGCCAGCCCGGCAGCGTAAGGGCGTTGACGCCGTCGCGCAGGTGACGGGTCGCCTGGAGGTTCCCGGCGACCCCGGGCAGTGGGTGGTCGGGACCTCGCACGGTGCCCAGGACGAGTCCGAGCAGCGCGTCGAGTTGCCGGTCGTCGAGCCAGGGCCGGCCGTCCGGGCCGGGGTTGATCCGCGCGACGGCGGCCTTGAACCGCTTCGGGTAGACGGTCTCGGTGAACGAGGCACGCCCGGAGGCCGCCGGGTCGGTGGCCGGTTCCCCGGGCGGGGCGCCCTCCAGGTGCTCCCAGCCGAGGCCGACGAGCTGCCGTATCAGGGGGCGCTCGGTCTTCTCGTACTCCGGCAGCACCCGCCGCCCGTGCGCCCCCGTCGCCGTGCCGTTGCCGACCATTCCGCCGCCACCTCACGAAGCGTGCGCGCAATCGTACTCGTGAGGGTAGAGGTTTCCACGGGGCGCCAAAGGGCTGAGCCTGCGGCACAGAGATAGCCGATCAAGGACGAACGTCGAGCGAGTGCTCACCCGTCCGCCGGGGAGCGAGGATCCGGTAGTGGTTGTCGAAGGACAGGATCGCCGGATGCTGGAGGCGCCACGCCAGGCATGCGTTGATGGCATCGGTCAGGCCGATCGAGTGTCCCAGGTAGGCGCGTTGAACGTGTTCCGCCTCGGAGAGGAGCTTCGCGTCCACAACGGGGATGCGCGCATATCCGGTGGCCACGAGAGCACGCAGACGTGAGACGGCCTCTACGGCTTCCTTCTCAGAGGCCTGTTGATGAAGCAGGTAGTCGAGTTCCGCAAGGACGAGAGGGGAGAGGACGAGGATCCGTGCCAGGCCGAAAGCTTTGATTCCGTCCTGATGGCGATCGTCGCGGCGGTTGAAAGCGGCGAGCAGGACACTGGTGTCGACCACCGCCAGGCTGACGGGAAGGGTCACGCAGCGCTCCCGCCCCGCAAGTAGTCGTGCACGCGACTGGCAAGGTCGGGGGGGCCGTCGAAAAGACCCCAGTCGTCGATCGCGTCACCGGCGGACCCTTCGGGGATGACGAGCTTCCCGGCCGCCCATTCAATGGCCAGCGCCTCAGGGGTTCGGCCTTCCAGGGCGGCGAGGTCGCGCAGGATGCCGGCGACCGTCCCGGAGACCGTGACGTGTGCTTGGATCGGCCTCGGCTCATCGGGCGGCAATGCCGCGTCATCTACTGCCGGCATCAGCGGGGACTCCTTCGTTTTCAAGCGTTACGGCACTATATGTCGGCGAGCGGGTGGGAAGCGAAGGCCGGCGGGCTCGTTCCACAGCACAGCCGGAACACCACGCCGCCCGCGCTCCGGATCGGCCCGACCGGCCGTCAGGCGACGAGTGCGGAAGCCGGCCGGTCGTCGGGCGGTGGGCCGGGCAGGGTCAGCTCGAACCAGAGGCTCTTGCCGCCGGGTCCGTGCGGCTCACCTCCTATGGCACAGCCGCCCCACCGGTCGGCCACAGCGTCCAGGATCAGCAGCCCGCGCCCGCCCTCCGCGTCCGCTTCGGGTCCGGTTACGGCTCTGTCGGCAAAGCCGGGGAGCGTGGGCGGCAGGTCCGGGCTCATGTCCCAGACACTGACCCGCAGTACGGGATACAGCCACTGGAGCCTTACGGAGGCGGGGCCCTTGGTGTGCCGTACGGAGTTGGTCGTCAGCTCGCAGGCCAGCAACTCGGCGCGGTCGGCGAGTTCGGCGAGCCCGTGGGCGTCGAGCACGGCCCGGAGGGTGACTCGGGCGATGCCCGGCCCTCGCGGGTCACAGGGGAAGCGGAGTTCGTAGTGCCAGGGGGCGGCGAAGGGGATGGGTGGCGGGTGCGGGAGGCCGGAGAGGGGGTCGAGGGTGGGGAGGAGGTACGGGTTGAGCGCCGATGACGGGGACGGGTTCCGGCTTTCGGAGAGAAGGGGGCCGTGCATCAAAGTCTGTTCGTGGGGGCCCAGGCCGGTCGGCAGGCTTCGGTGGTGTGTAGCGATGCTGCGGGTGGGATCGCGGTGGTCCTGGTCTTTGCTCACTGGCACCTCCTGGGTGCGCGGTCGTGACGGGTTGGTCAGGGCATGCGCCAGAGCGTTCACGCTGCCGGGACCGGTGGCTCTGCCGCGCCCTCCCGGACGGCAGGAGAGGGCGGTGCACTTCCGGCTCCTGACAGGAACGAGCGGCACGGCTCACACCGTAGCGCGGCGAACACAACAGGTGATACCTCATTCACTACAACGGGTTGCATTTACAGGCCCATTGGACGCCATCCGTGAGCGTCGGCACACTGTGCGCAAAGAGGAAGAGGACCCATGGCACCACGTCAGACCCCCACAGTCCGTCAGCGTCGCTTCGGAGCCGAACTCCGGCGACTCCGCGAGGACGCAGGCCTCTCGGCGCCGCGCGCCGCCGAACTACTGGGGACCGACCGCACAACGATCTCCAACGTCGAGGCAGGACGCTTCGGCATCAGCGAGCAACGACTGCAACGCCTGGCGAGCATCTACGAGTGCGACGATCCGACCCTGATCGACGCACTCGCCGAAATGACCGGCGGCCGCTCGAGCGGCTGGTGGGACGAGTACCGAGGCAAGGTTCCGCCGGACTTCCTCGATGTGGCCGAGCTCGAACACCACGCCGTAGCCCTGCGCACTCTGCAGACCGCCCACATCCCAGGCATGTTCCAACTCGAAGACCACGCGCGAGCTCTTTTCGACCTCTTCATTCCTGCTCTTCCACGCCTGGAGGTCGAGCTTCGGATCGCCCAGCGGCTGGCCCGTCACGCCGTGATCACCAGGGAACCGGCCGTCTCCTACACCGGCCTGATCCACGAAGCAGCCCTGCACATGCAGGTGGGCGGCCCACGCGTAGCGCGCTCCCAGCTTGAATACCTGCTCCAGGAAAGCGAGCGCGACAACGTGACACTACGGGTGATCCCGTTCAGCGCAGGCGCCTTCCCCATGGCTGGAGACTCGGTGCTCTACGCATACGCGACGAGCACACACCTGGACACGGCGCAGGTGGATTCTCCGACCGGAGCAATCTTCTTCTACTCACCGACGCAGTTGGCCAACTTCCGCAGGCGCCTGGACGCCGTCGAACAAGTAGCGTTGAATGCACAGCGGTCCAGAGACGTGATCCTCAGAATCACCCAGAGCCTGTAAGGAGTACCCGATTTTGCCCGAGTTGAAGTGGCTGAAGTCTTCCTTCTCGGAGGCCTCCGGCAACAACTGCGTCGAAATCGCCTCGATAGCTGATGCCGTAGCGCTTCGAGAGAGCGAGGACCCCGTCAAGATCCTCACGACCGAACGCGGCCCGCTACTGTCGCTGATACGCAGCCTGAAGGGGAGCTTTCTACCTCAAGGGACATCAGACAGCTGAAGCACGTGCGCCTTAACCTTCCCAGGAGGTCTTCCACGACAGCCTTCTGAGTCGTACGGAGTTTAGCAATTCGCTTACTCAATGTGCGGACTAAGTTATTGAGCCTTTCTCGGTAACGTTTCGTGACGGTTCGTGATCTTCGTTCAGGGGTGCGGCCGTGTACGAGGCGGAGCAGGACGAGGGCGACCCGGGCGATGCGGGTGATGGCGGCGGGGTCGAGGCGGACGCGA
>NZ_JBEXLP010000132.1:0-14874 GCF_040610035.1 Streptomyces sp. NPDC004542 | reverse complement strand
CTCGAGGGCGTCCGCGCCGTCCTCGATCGCCTTGCGGTACGCGGCCAGGGTGTGCTCGGGGGCGTCCTCGGAGGCCCCCCGGTCGCGACGACACTGCGGGTGCCGCCGGGCGTGGTGGCCTCGGAGCTGGTGGCCCGGGCGCTGGCGGGCGACCCGGCGCTTCCGCTGGCCGCGGGCGGCGGCGCGCTGGCCCGGGAGATGATCCGCGTCAACCACTACGGGCCGGACGCGACGGTGGACACCGTGCGGGCCTGCCTGGCCGCGGTGGGCGCCGCACTGGCCGAGCTGGGGGTGCGCGTGCGTCCCGAGGAGGCCCGGCGGGCACTGGAGGACGCCTGGCGGCGCTGAGCCCGGGCGCGGCCGGAAACGAGCGCCGGCCTCCGGACCTCGTGCCATCCTCCCCGTATGACGACCGACACGCCCCGGACGCCCCTTCCCGACGGCCGCTCCGTCCCCCTCATGACCGGGGACGAGCGGCCCATGCTCGAGAGCTGGCTGGCCTTCCACCGGGCCACGCTGGAGCTGAAGTGCGCGGGACTGGACGACACGCAGGTGCGGCTGGCCTCGGCCGAACCGTCGTCGCTCACCCTGCTGGGGCTGGTGCAGCACCTGGCGGAGGTGGAGCGGATCTGGTTCCAGCGGGTCCTCGCCGGGCTCGACGTGCCGCCGGTGTTCGAGGAGGAGACCGGGTACGCCCTCGATCCCGGCCGGGGCCTGGAGGAGAGCCTCGCCGCGTGGCGGCGCGAGATCACCCGCGGGCAGGAGCTGTGCGCCGGCCGGTCGCTGGACGACACGGGGCGGATCGGCGGCGGGCCGCTGGCGGGGGCCGAGGTCAGTCTGCGCTGGGTGCTCATGCACATGGTCGAGGAATACGCCCGGCACAACGGTCACGCGGACATTCTGCGCGAGCGTATTGACGGTGTGACCGGATGGTGAATTCACGGTGATGTGCTAATTCTTATTCCAGGGTAGTTTTCCCCTGTGCTTCTGCCCGCATTTCCGGGACGTAAACGCAGCAGTTTTCCGGGCGGGTCACACCGTTGTGACGCATGACACAACCCTTCCCTTTTGCGCCCTTTGGGGTGGGCAAACCGGGACATAAACTCCCGCCTTCACGCACCTGCCCGCGCTCGCGTGATAACACAGGACCCCCTTTGAAGTAACCCCGTCCGGCCATGCATTTTTGAATTTCCATCGGTAAATTCAATCCGCATGACTGCCGCACAAGCAGACCTGCTCATCGACCGCCCGGCGGTGACGGACGGAGCCGCGCTCTGGCGTATCGCCAAGGATTCCGAAACCCTCGACCTGAACTCCTCCTACAGCTACCTGCTGTGGTGCCGTGACTTCGCCGCCACCTCCGCGGTGGCCCGCGACACCGACGGGACGCCGGTCGGATTCCTCACCGGGTACATACGGCCGGAGCAGCCGCACACCCTGCTCGTCTGGCAGGTGGCGGTCGACGCGGCCCACCGGGGTCGCGGGATCGCGGCCGCGCTGCTCGACGGGCTGACCGCGCGCCTCGGCGCGGAGCGCGGGATCACCCGCGTCGAGACCACGATCACCCCGGGCAACACCGCCTCGGAGCGCCTGTTCACCTCCTACGCCGACCGCCACGGAGCCACGCTCTCCCGCGAGGTGCTCTTCGGCACGGAACTGTTCCCCGACGGGCCGCACGAGCCGGAGGTCCTCTACCGCATCGGCCCCCTCGCCTTCTGAACGCCCACGCTGAACTCCCCAAGCCGAAGCCACCCCCACGCAACGAGGAGCGATTCGCCGTGACCATCACCCAGCCCGACCTCAGCGTCTTCCAGACCGTGGAGTCCGAGGTGCGCAGCTACTGCCGCGGCTGGCCCACCGTCTTCGACCGTGCGCAGGGCAGCCGCATGTTCGACGAGGACGGCCATCAGTACCTGGACTTCTTCGCCGGCGCGGGCTCACTGAACTACGGCCACAACAACCCCGTACTGAAAAGGGCGTTGATCGACTACCTGGAACGGGACGGCGTCACGCACGGCCTGGACATGTCGACCAGCGCCAAGCGGGCCTTCCTGGAGTCCTTCCAGAACCTGGTGCTGCGTCCCCGCGACCTGCCGTACAAGGTCATGTTCCCGGGCCCGACCGGTACGAACGCCGTGGAGTCCGCGCTGAAGCTGGCCCGGAAGGTGAAGGGCCGGGAGGCCATCGTGTCCTTCACCAACGCCTTCCACGGTATGTCCCTCGGGTCGCTGGCCGTCACCGGCAACGCCTTCAAACGGGCCGGCGCGGGCGTCCCGCTGGTGCACGGCACCCCGATGCCCTTCGACAACTACTTCGACGGCACGGTCCAGGACTTCCTGTGGTTCGAGCGGCTGCTGGAGGACCAGGGCTCCGGGCTCAACAAACCCGCCGCGGTGATCGTGGAGACGGTCCAGGGCGAGGGCGGCATCAACGTCGCGCGCCCGGAGTGGCTGCGCGCGCTCAAGGAACTGTGCGAGCGGCAGGACATGCTGCTGATCGTCGACGACATCCAGATGGGCTGTGGCCGCACCGGCGCCTTCTTCTCCTTCGAGGAGGCCGGGATCGTGCCGGACATCGTCACCGTGTCCAAGTCCATCAGCGGCTACGGGCTGCCGATGTCACTGTGCCTGTTCAAGCCCGAGCTGGACATCTGGGAGCCGGGCGAGCACAACGGCACCTTCCGCGGCAACAACCCGGCGTTCGTCACGGCCACCGCGGCCCTGGAGACGTACTGGACCGACGGATCCGCCATGGAGAAGCAGACCCGGGCCCGCGGCGAGCAGGTCGAGCAGGCGCTGATCTCCATCACCGAGGAGAACCTCGCCGACGTCAGCGAGTACCGCGGCCGGGGCCTGGTCTGGGGCCTGGAGTTCCACGACAAGGACCGCGCGGGCCGGGTCGCGCGGCGCGCCTTCGAGCTGGGGCTGCTCATCGAGACCTCCGGCCCGGAGAGCGAGGTCGTCAAGCTGCTGCCGGCCCTCACCATCACACCGGAGGAGCTGGACGAGGGCCTGCGCGTCCTCGCCCGGGCCGTCCGCGAGACCGCCTAGCCACCATCCGACACAGGTCCAGCAAGGAGGAAGTACACCACCGTGATCGTCCGCTCGTTCAAGGACATCGAAGGCACCGACCGGCATGTGAAGGCCGCATCCGGCACCTGGGAGAGCAAGCGCATCGTGCTGGCCAAGGAGAGGGTCGGCTTCTCCCTGCACGAAACGATTCTGTACGCCGGCACGGAGACGTCGATGTGGTACGCCAACCACATCGAGGCCGTCGTCTGCGTGGAGGGCGAGGCCGAACTCTTGGACCACGAGACCGGGAAGACGTACACGATCACTCCCGGCACCATGTACCTCCTCGACGGCCACGAGCGGCACACGCTGCGTGTCAAGGAGGACTTCCGCTGCATCTGCGTGTTCAACCCGCCCGTGACGGGACGGGAGGACCACGACGAGAACGGCGTCTACCCGCTGCTCACCGAGCCCGAGGAGGTGTGACGGACAGTGACCGCGACGACCACTACCACCACTCCCAGTGTCACCGACCTCTACCCCACCCGGGGTGCCACCGAGGTGACGACCCCGCGCCAGGACCCGGTCATCTGGGGATCTCCCGACACCCCCGGCCCGATCCCGACGGCCGACCTCCAGACGTACGAGCGTGACGGCTTCCTCGCCGTCGACCAGCTGATCACCGAGGCGGAGGTCGGCGTCTACCGGCGGGAGCTGGACCGGCTGGTCAACCACCCGGAGATCCGCGCCGACGAGCGGTCGATCGTGGAGCCGCGGTCCCAGGAGATCCGGTCCGTCTTCGAGGTGCACAAGCTCAGCGAGCTGTTCGCGAACCTCGTGCGGGACGAGCGGGTCGTCGGCCGCGCCCGGCAGATCCTCGGCTCGGACGTCTACGTCCACCAGTCCCGGATCAACGTCAAGCCCGGCTTCGGGGCCAGCGGCTTCTACTGGCACTCGGACTTCGAGACCTGGCACGCCGAGGACGGCCTGCCGAACATGCGGACGGTGTCCGTCTCGATCGCGCTGACCGAGAACTACGACACCAACGGCGGGCTCATGATCATGCCGGGCTCGCACAGGACGTTCCTGGGCTGTGCCGGGGCGACGCCCGAGGACAACTACAAGAAGTCGCTGCAGATGCAGGACGCGGGCACGCCGTCCGACGAGGCGCTGACCAAGCTCGCGAGCGAGTACGGCATCAAGCTGTTCACCGGCAAGGCCGGATCCGCGACCTGGTTCGACTGCAACTGCATGCACGGCTCCGGCGACAACATCACGCCGTTCCCGCGCAGCAACGTCTTCATCGTGTTCAACAGCGTGGAGAACACGGCGGTCGAGCCCTTCGCGGCTCCGGTACGGCGACCGGACTTCATCGGGGCGCGGGACTTCACACCCGTGAGGTGAACCAACCCTGCCGGGGGTCCGGGGGCGCCCCCCGCAGGACACAGCATCGGGGCGCGGGACTTCACACCCGTGAGGTGACCGCCTCCTCGGCGAACCGGGCCGGGGCCTTCCGTCTGGGACGGGAGGCCCCGGCCCGGTCGTGTCAGCCGGACAGCGCGTCCAGCAGGCGGTCCACGTCCGCGGGCGTGTTGAACAGGTGGAAGGACGCGCGCAGGTTGCCCGCGCGGTCGGAGACCTCGATGCCCGCCCGGCTCAGCTCCGGCTGCCGCCCGCCGAGTCCGGGCACCGACACGATCGCGGAGCCGGGGGCGGACACGGGCTCGTGGCCGAGCGACGCGAGCCCGGCCCGGAACCGGTCGGCGAGCGCCAGGTCGTGCCGGTGGACGGCGGCCACGCCGAGTTCCTCGATCAGATCGAGGGAGCGGCGCAGTCCCGCGCAGGTGAACAGGGCGTGGGTGAGGTCGAACCGCCGTGCCGAGTGGGCGAGTTCGGACACCGGGCCGTAGCAGCTGTCCCACGGCCTCTCCCCCGCGACCCAGCCCGCGAGCACCGGCGTCAGCCCGCCGAAGTCCTCCGGGACCACGAGGAAGGCCGCGCCGTGCGGGCCGAGCAACCACTTGAAGGAGACGGAGGCGGAGAAGTCGTGGGCGTCGGCGTCCATCGGCAGCCAGCCGGCCGCCTGGGAGAAGTCGACGTAGGTCCGCGCACCGTGTGCCCGGGCGGCCTCGCGCAGGGCGGCCAGGTCGGCGATCCGCCCGTCGGCGGACTGGGCGGCGCTGACCGCGACGAGCGCGGTGTCCGGGCGGACCGACTCGGCGATCCGCTCCAGCGGTACCGTGCGGACCTTGAGGTCGCCGCGGACGTGGAACGGGTTCAGCACCGAGGTGAAGTC
Organism: Streptomyces sp. NPDC004542; assembly: GCF_040610035.1. Taxonomy (NCBI): domain Bacteria; kingdom Bacillati; phylum Actinomycetota; class Actinomycetes; order Kitasatosporales; family Streptomycetaceae; genus Streptomyces; species Streptomyces sp. NPDC004542. The sequence goes on along the minus strand of NZ_JBEXLP010000132.1, from coordinate 9,567 downwards.
GTCCTCGGCGGTGAGGACTTCGGCGCCGGCGGGCAGCGAGGCGGCGATCACCCCGGTGTGCGCGGCGACCGAGGCGCCCACCGCCACCCGGTCGGCCGGGACGCCGGCGAGCCGGGCGTATCCGGCCCGGCAGGCCTCGACGTCCTCGTGCAGCGGGCCCAGCGGCCGGCCCTCGGCCCGCATCATGGCCGCCTCGTGCAGGGCGGCCACGGTGCGGGCGGGCAGCAGACTGTTGCTCGCGGTGTTGAGGTAGGTGCTCCTGGGGGCGAACTCGGCGCGGACGAGGCTCTCGAAGGTCTCGGAGGTCTCCATGGGTCCACTGTGCGGCCGGGGGAAGTCCCCGTCCATTGCGGATTTTTGCGTGGTGCCGCTAAGCGCCGCTTATACGTACGCCCTGAGCTGCGGCTTCAGCCCTGCACCGGCACCGCGCACCCGTCCGGACCGCACGCCTCGGCGTCACCCGAGTCGATCAGCCGCAGCGGCGGGCGTTCGCCCCACGCCTGGGTCAGCGCCCGGGTGAAGACCTCGGCGGGCTGCGCGCCGGAGACGCCGTACGTGCGGTCGAGGACGAAGAAGGGCACGCCGTTCGCGCCGAGCTGCGCCGCCTCGCGCTCGTCGGCGCGGACCTCGTCGGCGTACGCGTCCGGGTCGGCGAGCACCGCGCGGACGGCGCCGGCGTCCAGTCCGGCCTCCACGGCCAGCGCGACCAGCCGCTCGTCGCCCTCGGTGAAGACGGAGCGTTCCTCGGCGAAGTTCGCCCGGTACAGGATCTCGAGCAGCTCGTCCTGCCTGCCCTGTTCCTTGGCGAAGTGCAGCAGGCGGTGCATGTCGAAGGTGCTGCCGTGGTCGCGGCCCCGGGTGCGGTAGTCCAGGCCCTCGGCGGCGGCCTGCGCGCCCAGGTTGTCCTCGCCGGCCTCGGCCTGCGTTTCGCTCATGCCGTACTTCCGGGTGAGCATGGTGATCACGGGCTGGACGTCGTCCTTGGCGCGGCCCGGGTCCAGCTCGAAGGAGCGGTGCACCACCTCGACCTGGTCGCGGTGCGGGAAGTCCGCGAGTGCCTTGTCGAAGCGGGCCTTGCCCACGTAGCACCAGGGACAGGCGATGTCCGTCCAGATCTCGACACGCATGGTCGCGGCTCTCCAGGTCGTACCGGTGCGGAGGCTCTCCCCGCCCGGTGCGTGAACGTTCAAGCAGCGGCTTTCATTCCCCGGAGCGGACGGCGTACCGCAGGTACAGGTGGTGGCCCCCCTCGGCGGGCGGGTTCTCCGGGTCCGGCACCCAGCCCCGGCGGGCGTAGAAGGCCTGGGCGCGGGCGTTGTCCACGCGCACCTCGAGGACCGCGCTCCGCCTGCCGTCGGCCCGCCACTGCTCGACGCAGGCGGTGTGCAGGGCCGAGCCGACGCCCGTGCGCCAGTGGCCGGGATCGACGTGGAACTGGAGGAGCTCGACCGTTTTGGCGGGCGGGCCGGGAGGGGTGCGGAAGGAGGCGACGCCCACCGGCCGGCCGTCCCGCACCGCGCACAGCACCTGCCCGTCGGACCGCCCGATGGCCTCGCCCCACCGGGCCGCCCAGTCGAAGCCGTCCTCCGGCAGGCCGTCCGGGTAGTACGTCGACCGGGCCCGGACATGCAGCCCGGCGACGACCTCGGCCTCCGCGGGCAGGGCGGTCCTGATCACCAGGGGGCCGGTGTGGCGATGCGCTTCGATCACGCAGCGGAGGACGCGTCCCGGGCGACCCGCGGTTCCGGGCCGCTCAGCTCCCGTCCCGCAGGTCGTCCGGCCAGGTGTCCCGGAACGCGATGCGGTCGTACGTCACCACGCAGCCCTCCCCCATCGGCGACTGGGTCATGAAGCCGACCAGCGCGGCGCCCGTCTCCTTCTCCCCGCCCAGCGTGAAGAGCCGGACGAAGGTCCAGCGCTCGCCGTCCCGGGAAGCGTGGAAGGCGAAGGCGCGGCCGGTGCGGCTGATCCGCAGCCAGACGGAACTGCCGTCCACGGTGAAGGAGTTGGCGTCGTCGGAGTGTTCCCGGGTGACCACCGTGCAGACGGTGGGCACGTCCGGGGAGTACTCCAGGCACAGCTTGGCCCAGGCCCGCTCACCGACGTGGACGTACAGCACCCCCGCGTCGAAGGCGCCGGCGAACCCGACGGTGACCCGCGCGACCAGCTGGAAGTCGCCCTCGGGGGCGCCCAGCAGCCGGGGCGCGTCCGAGGCGGGCTCCAGCGCCTCCCCGGTGGGCGGCACGAACCGGTCCTGCCGGGGGCCGGCCCACCCGGTGAGCACGCCGTCCTCGTAGGACCAGCCGCCCTCGGGGCCGTAGGTGCGCAGGGAGAAGGGCAGTTCGGGAAGTTCCACGTCCATGCCCGGTACTACCGCTCCAGAACGCCGTTGAACCGCCGCGGCAGCCCCAGCGGGTTGTCGTCCCGCAGTTCCTTCGGCAGCAGCGCCTCGGGCGCGTTCTGGTAGGCGACCGGCCGCAGCCAGCGTTCGATGGCCGTACCGCCCACCGAGGTCGAGGTCGACGTGGTCGCCGGGTACGGGCCCCCGTGGTGCTGGGCGGGGGCGACGGCGACGCCCGTGGGCCAGCCGTTGACCAGCACGCGGCCCGCCAGCGGCGTCAGCTCGGCCAGGAGTTCCGGGCCCCGGCCCTCGCCGGCCGCCTCCTGCTCGGACAGGTGCACCGTCGCGGTGAGGTTGCCGGGCAGCCGGGACAGGACGGCCGTCGCCTCCCCCTCGTCGTCGTACCGGACGACCACCGTGACCGGCCCGAAGCACTCCTCCAGGAGCAGGTCGTACGCGCCCTCCTCGGCCAGCTTGCTCGCCGGTACCGTCAGGAAGCCCGCGCTGACCGTGTGCTCGCCGCCCGCGCCGGGGGTCACCGGGGACTCCACGTCGGGGAGTTCGACGCGCTCGGCGACCCCGGCGAGGAAGTTGTCCCGCATGCGGTGGTCGAGGAGGACACCGGCGTCGGTGTCGCTGACGGCGTCGGTGAGCGACTTGACCAGGCCGTCGCCGGCCGCGCCGGACGGCACCAGGACCAGGCCCGGCTTGACGCAGAACTGGCCGACGCCGAGGGTCATCGACCCGGCGAGTCCGGCACCGATGGCCTCGGCCCGCTCGGTGGCGGCGGCCTCGGTGACGAGGACCGGGTTGAGCGAGCCCAGCTCACCGTGGAAGGGGATCGGCACCGGCCGGGCGGCCGCCGCGTCGAAGAGGGCGCGCCCGCCCCGGACGGAACCGGTGAAGCCGGCCGCGGCGACCAGCGGGTGCTTGATCAGCTCGATGCCGGCCTCGAAGCCGTGGACCAGGCCGACCACGCCCTCGGGGATGCCGTGCCCGGCGGCGGCCCGGCGCAGCACCTTGGCGACCAGTTCGGACAGGCCCGGGTGGTCGGGGTGGGCCTTGACGACGACCGGGCAGCCGGCCGCGAGCGCGCTGGCGGTGTCACCGCCGGCCACCGAGAAGGCGAACGGGAAGTTGGACGCCGAGTAGACGGCGACGACGCCCAGGGGCACCTTGTAGCGGCGCAGGTCCGGGACCGGCGGGGTGGCGGTGTCGTCGGGGTGGTTGATGACGACGTCGAGGAAGGCGCCCTCGTCGACGATGTCCGCGAAGGCCCGCAGCTGGTAGCAGGTGCGGGCGAGCTCGCCGGTCAGCCGGACCGGGCCGAGGGCGGTCTCGGCGTCGGCGGTCTCGACCAGCCCCTCCTTGGCCGCCTCCAGGCCGTCGGCGGCGGAACGCAGGAAGGCGGAGCGGACCGTGCGGTCGGCGAGGGCGCCGCGCGCGGCCTGCGCCGCCCTGACCGCGGCGTCGACCTCTTCGGCCGTGGCCTCCACCGCGACCTGTTCACGCTGCTTCCCGTTGCGCGGGTCGACGCTCCAGACTGGTGCTGCTGCCACCGCGGGTCCCTCCATGTAGTGCCGCATCGCGTACGTCATCGGCCGATGGCGTTCGATATGCTGAACGCCGTCTCTGATGATGAATATGCTGTTGGAGACTATATCTTCAGGCTCGTCGAACGAAGGGGTCAACGGCGATGTCGGCAGGCGAGACAGGCGGCGGGGCGCAGGTCAAGTCCGCGGTGCGGACCGTGGAATTGCTCGAGTACTTCGCCGGCCGGCCCGGTATGCACTCCCTCGCGGCGGTCCAGGAGGCCGTCGGGTATCCCAAGTCCAGCCTCTACATGCTGCTTCGCACGCTGGTGGAGCTGGGCTGGGTGGAGACGGACGCGACGGGCACGCGGTACGGCATCGGGGTGCGGGCGCTGCTGGTCGGCACGTCGTACATCGACGGCGACGAGGTGGTCGCTGCGGCCCGGCCGACGCTGGACCGGCTCTCCGACGACACCACGGAGACCATCCACCTGGCCCGTCTGGACGGCACGAACGTGGTGTACCTGGCCACCCGCCAGTCGCAGCACTACCTGCGTCCCTTCACCCGGGTCGGCCGCCGGCTGCCCGCGCACTCGACCTCGCTGGGCAAGGCGCTGCTGGCCACCCACACCGACGAGCAGGTGCGCAAGCTGCTGCCGGAGACGCTGCCCGCGCTGACCGAGCACACGATCACCGACCGGGAGAAGCTCATCGAGGAGCTGCACCAGGTCCGCGAGCAGGGCTTCGCCGTCGACCGCGAGGAGAACACGCTGGGCCTGCGCTGCTTCGGCGTGGCGGTCCCCTACCGCACCCCGGCCCGCGACGCGATCAGCTGCTCGGTGCCGGTGGCCCGGCTGACCCCCGCCCACGAGCAGATGATCAAGGACGCCCTGTTCGACGCCCGGGACCGGCTGACCCTCGCCACCCGGAGGCTGTGAGGGCGGCCGGGCGGGCGCATGAAAGCCCGATGAGAAACCCGGCGGAAGGGAACGACCGCCGCATCCCGCTCGTCCTCAGGACCGGGATGAACAAGACGATCAGGCGGGCGTCCGTCTTCACACTGCTGCTCAGGGCGACGTGGGTGCAGTTCTACGACGGCACGGCGCTCGCGGACGACAAGGACAACCGGCGCAACGTCATCGAGACGTACGCGGACCCGCTCGGGAACATCGTCGTGGCGGGCGAGTCGATCACCGGCTCGGCGCGCGCGAAGGACGGTGACCTCGCGTACAAGCGCACGTACCACGACGGCAGGCTGTACGCGGCGGTGACGGGCTACGCCTCGCAGGCGTATGCGCCGACCCAGCTCGAGGGGATCTACCAGGACCTGCTCAACGGCACGGACAGCCGGCTCAAGACGGTCATGGCCACGGTCACCGGCCAGCGCGCCGAGCCGGGCGACGTGGTCACCACGATCGACCCGGACGTGCAGAAGGCGGCCTACGACACGCTCGGCGGCAACAAGGGCGCCGCCGTCGCGATCGACCCGAAGACCGGCAGGATCCTCGCGATGGTGTCCACGCCCTCGTACGCCCCGTCCGCGCTGACCGACGCCACCACCGCGGGCCCGGCCTGGAAGAAGCTCAACGCCGATCCGGACAAGCCGCTGACCAACGGGGCGCTGCGCCGGCCGCTGCCGCCGGGCTCCACGTTCAAGCTGGTCGTGGCGGCCGCGGCGCTGGAGGACGGGCTGTACAAGGACGTGGACGAGCACACCGTCAGCCCGGACCCGTACACCCTGCCGGGCACCACCCGGCCGCTCGCCAACGAGAACAAGTCCGCGCCCTGCGAGAACGCCTCGATCCGCGTCGCCCTGCAGTACTCCTGCAACAACGTCTTCGGGAGGATGGCCGTCGTCCTCGGCCAGGACAAGGTGAGGGCGATGGCCGAGAAGTTCGGCTTCGACGACGACCGGCTCGACGTGCCGGTGCGGGCGTACGCCAGCGTGTACCCCTCGGACATGGACAAGGCGCAGACGGCGCTGTCCGGCATCGGCCAGTTCGACGTCACCGCCACCCCGCTGCAGATGGCCATGGTGTCGGCCGCGATAGCCAACGGCGGCAAGCTGGTCTCGCCGCACATGGTCGCGCAGATCACCGACGGCGGCGGCGACGTGCTGAAGGACTACGACGACGGCGCGGAGAGCAAGGAGATCGTCAGTTCCTCGACCGCCGAGCAGCTTCGGTCGGCGATGCGGACGGTCGTCGAGGACGGCACGGGTACGAACGCGAAGATCCCCGGTGTGACCGTGGGCGGCAAGACCGGCACCGCCCAGCACGGCGAGAACAACAGCAAGACGCCGTACGCCTGGTTCACCTCGTTCGGCACGTCGGACTCGGACGGCAAGCAGGTCGCCGTCGCGGTGCTGGTGGAGCAGTCGGACGCGGCCCGCTCCGAGGTGAGCGGCAACGGACTGGCCGCGCCGGTGGCCAGGGCGATGATGCGGGCCGCGTTGCGCAACTGACGCGCTACTTCACGCCCAGGATCTGCTCCACCGGGTCGATCGCGAAGTACACCAGGAACAGCGCCGACACCGCCCACAGCAGCCAGTTGACCTCCTTCGCCTTGCCCAGCACCGACTTGATGACGACGTAGGCGAGGAAGCCGGCGCCGATGCCGTCGGTGATGGAGTACGTGAACGGCATCGCGGCGATGGTCAGGAAGGCGGGGATGGCGATCTCGTACCTGTCCCAGTCGATGTGCTTGACGTGGGTCATCATCAGGAAGCCGACCGCGATCAGCGCGGGCGCGGCGGCCTGGAGCGGGACGATGGTGAGCAGCGGGGTGAGGAAGAGCGCCAGGCCGAAGAGGCCGCCGGTGACCAGGTTGGCGAAGCCGGTGCGGGCGCCCTCGCCGACGCCGGCCGCGGACTCGATGTAGGCGGTGTTGGAGGAGGCGGAGCCGACGCCGCCGGCCACGGCGGCGGCGCCGTCGATGAACAGGACCCGGCCGATGCCGGGCACCCGGCCCTTGTCGTCGAGGAGTCCGGCCTCCGCGCTGATGCCGACGATGGTGCCCATGGCGTCGAAGAAGTCGGACAGGACCAGGGTGAAGACCAGCAGGACGGCGGTGAGCACCCCGGCCTCGGCGAAGCCGCCGAACAGGCTGAAGTGACCGACGAGTCCGAAGTCGGGGGCGGCCACGATCGTGTCGGGGACCTTCGGGGTGGTCAGGCCCCAGCTCTTGACGTCGGCGACGGCGTCGATGACGACCGCGACGACCGTCATGCTGACGATGCTGATCAGGATGGCGCCCTTCACCTTGCGGGCGAGCAGCGCGATGGTGAGCAGGACGCCGAGACAGAACACCAGGACCGGCCAGCCGGTGAGCCGCCCGACGGCGCCCAGCTGCACGGGCACCGTGGTGTTCGCGGCGTCGGGGATGCGGCTGACGAACCCGGCGTCGACGAAGCCGATGAAGGCGATGAACAGGCCGATACCGACACCGATGGCCTGCTTGAGCTGCTGCGGGATGGCGTTCATGATCGCCTCGCGGAGCCCGGTGAGCACCAGGACGCAGATCAGGACGCCCTCGAGGACGACGAGCCCCATCGCGTCGGCCCAGCTCATCAGCGGGGCGAGCTGGAAGGCGACGACGGCGTTGAGGCCGAGGCCGGCGGCGATGGCGAGCGGGAGGTTGCCGCCGACACCCATGATGACCGTCATCACACAGGCCACCAGGGCGGTGGCGGTGACCAGTTGGCCGGTGTCGAGCGTGTGGCCGAACTTGTCCTTGGCGCTGCCCAGGATGATCGGATTCAGGACAAGGATGTAGGCCATCGTGAAGAAGGTGGCGAAGCCGCCGCGTATCTCCCGGCCGAACGTCGATCCGCGTTCGGAGATTCTGAAGTACCGGTCGACGCCGTTCGCCTTGGGTGGCACGGCACTTGGCCGGCCAGCCACCTGCTGCGTGTCGGACATGGTGCTGCTCCTTGTCGCCTCATGATCGGTCTGCGGATGCTGGCTGGATTGTTCCCCCGTTGAACCGCCCTCAGGTTTTCTCCGTGTTACGGAATCGGGCGTCGGCAGGCCATCCGGCGTTCGGCCCCCCGCACAGACCGGGCGGTCGAGCGCTGCTACGCTTCCGGACCTCGTCCCGGCCGCACCCGGACGATCACATGTCATTCGCATGACACACACAGGAAGGTCGCCCGTGGGCACAGTCGTCGACGACGCCGCCTCCGTGGAGTTCCATGCCTTCTTCGAACGGCACTACGCCGAACTCTCCCGTCTCGCCCACCTCCTGACCGGTGAGGCGGACGCCGCCGACGACCTGGCCGCGGACGCGCTCCTCGCGCTGTGGCACCGCTGGGACCGGGTGCGCGCGGCGGACCACCCGGCGGCCTACGCCCGGGGTGTCGTCGCCAACCTGGCCCGGACCCGCATCCGCAGCGCGGTGCGCGAGCGCCGCCGGGTCTCCCTGTTCTGGTCGCACCGCGAGGAGAAGACCGAGAACCCCGACGTGGCCGGCGTGGTGGACGTGCAGGAGGCGCTGCGCAGACTGCCGTTCCGCAAGCGGGCGTGCGTGGTGCTGCGGCACGCGTTCGACCTGTCGGAGAAGGACACCGCGCTGGCCCTGGGTGTGTCGGTGGGTACGGTGAAGAGCCAGACGTCGAAGGGAGTGGCCGAACTGCAGCGGCTGCTCGGCCCCGAGCGCGTTCCGCAGAGGGTGCACGCGGCGATGGCGCGCGGCGAGTCCGGAGGTAGGAACCGATGAGTCAGCAGGACGTGCACGACGAGCTGCGCGCCCGGCTGCACGAGGCGGCCGGGGCGCACGCCCCCGACCGTGCCCGGATGCTGGCCCGGATCGAGCGGGGCATGGCCGCCGAGGACCGCCCCGGCCGCCGGGCGACGCGCCCGCCGGCGGCCGGCTGGTTCCGGGTGGTGAGCGCCACGGCCGCGGTGGCCGGGGTCCTCGCGGTCGGCGGGTACGCGGTGGCCTCCGCGGTGCACAACGGCACCCCGGCCCGGCAGACGGTCGCGGTCTCGCCGACGCCCACGCCGTCGCCGGACGCGACGGTGCGGCCGCCGGTCCACCCGTCGGCCCCGACGGCCGGCTCCGGCCGTACCGCGCACCCCTCCCACCAGGCCGGTCCGTCCGCCACCCCGGCCCCGCGGGCCTCGGTCACCGCCCAGGCACCCACCGCCCGGGGCACCCAGGACGGGCCGCTGTGGTCGGACGGCTCGGTCGACCCGCACAGCAACGACTTCTGGGCGCAGAGCAACGTCACCCTGAAGACGTCGAAACAGCTCACCGAACTGACCGTGCGGTTGGCGGTGGCGCAGACGGGCGGCGTGTCGACGGCGGGCGCCTGGCGGTCCCTGCCGGAGGCCGACTTCACCCAGACCGTCGAGGAGCAGGACGGCTTCCTGGTCTACACCTGGGTGCTCAAGGACGGCCGCACGGTCCCCGCGGGCGAGTGGGTCTTCGCCGGGCAGTACGACCACGCGCGCGGCGGCCGGGACGCGAAGGACGACGGCTACCGCGTCACGGGCGCCGCGGGCAGCGCCCGGTACGCCGTGAAGGGCGACTTCGCGGCGCAGGGCCAGGGCGACGGCGGCTCCTGAACCGGGACGGGAAACAAGCACCTGTTCGACAACCAGGTGCTTGTTCTCCGCGTCCGTACAAGTGTCGGCCCGAGCCCCCCTCGGCCGGTACGGCCGGCCCGAGCCCCCCTCGGCCGGCCCCGCCGCC
>NZ_JBEXLP010000131.1:0-14981 GCF_040610035.1 Streptomyces sp. NPDC004542 | reverse complement strand
ATCTCGGCCGGGAAGTTCGGCAGCGTCGACAGATCATTCCCGAACGACGCCGTCTCCGACGTGAACCGGTCACCCGTGAGCTGCATACCGTCACCGGAATCACCCGCGAACCGGATGACCACCCGGTCCACAGTGCGGATCTCCTTGGCGGGCGAGGGCGCCTTCGCTGGCGGCGCGGTGGTTTCCACTGACATACGCGTGTCGGCTCCTGTCGGTCCGGCGGACAGCCCTGGTGTCGGTGCGGACGGGTCGTACCCCCGGCCAGAGGCTAGGCAGGAGTGTTAGAGGGGCGCTTGTGCGGACCCACAGCCGGACGGTCGACCGCCGTCGATCAGCGACTGGACGCGGCCACCTCGCGTCCTTCCGGCACCCGGACCGGTTCCTCGAGCTGATGCTGGGCAGGGTGCGGCCCGTGCTCGGCACGTGAGGCTCAGTGTCCTTCCGCCTCACCGTGCGGGAGCTCGGGCAGGCCCGTCAGACGCAGCACGACCGGAGCGGTCGTGCCGGGCAGCGACGCCGCCTGCGCGGCCTGCCGGTGGCGCAGCCGGGCCGTGCTCCGGTCGCCCCGGGCCTCGGCGACGCGGGCGAGTCCGGCGAGGGAGCGCACCCGGGTGCCCAGACTCCTGACCCAGCGGCTGTCCAGCCGCTCCAGGGCCTCGCCGTACAGGCGCTCCGCGGTCTCCGCATCGCCCTCCAGCAGTGCGAGGTCGGCGAGTCCGCGCCGGGCCGCCGCCAGGCAGGCGGGGCTGCCGGTGCGGCGGGCGAGATCCGCCGCCCGGGTGTAGTCGGCGCGGGCGGCGGCGGGGGCGGTGCCGGCCAGGTGGTCGCCCCGGGTGACCAGGAGATCGGCGGTGTCGGCGCCGGCGCCGAGCTGCTCGGTGAGGGCGAGTGCCCGGTCGGTGAGCGCGACCGCTTCCCCGTGGTCGCCCCGGGCTCCGGCCTAGACGCAGTGCGACGGCCCGGCCGATGCCCCGCGACGCGCCGGTCACCAGTGCTGTCCTGCCGTTGAGCTCACCCATGGTCCCGCTCCCGTCGGTGTCCGCCCGGTCCCCTTGTGGAGCCGGTGCGGACACCACAGTGGCGAGCGGCGCTCACCGGGTGCTCACCACCGGCTCACCGATCGGTGCGGGCCGCACTCGAGTCGCGCACGAGCCGGTTTCCGGCGCCCCGGGCTTCCGTGATGGTTCGGTGGTGCGGTTCGGCCCCGTCACGTCGCGCACGACACTTCTCGCGCCCCGCGGCAGGAGTACCGACCCGGGTCGTTGATGAGTGCGGGATGAATGAGGTGCGTCATGGGCAACAGCTGGTTCGAGACCGTCGCACACGCCCAGCGCCGGGCCAGAAAGAGGCTGCCGAAATCGGTCTACGGGGCCCTGCTGGCCGGTTCGGAGGCCGGTGTGTCGTACCGCGACAACACCACCGCGTTCGGGGAACTGGGCTTCGTCCCCCACGTGGCCGACCTGCCGGGCGAGCGGCACACCGCGACCACGGTGCTGGGCCAGGACGTCACCCTGCCGGTGGTCATCTCCCCGACGGGCGTTCAGGCGGTCCATCCCGACGGCGAGGTGGCCGTCGCCCGCGCCGCCGCCGCGCGCGGCGTCGCCATGGGCCTGAGTTCCTTCGCGAGCAAGCCGGTCGAAGAGGTGGTGGCGGCCAACCCGAGGACCTTCTTCCAGATGTACTGGATGGGGTCGAAGGACGCCATGATCCGGGCGATGGACCGGGCCCGGGCCGCCGGCGCGGCCGGGCTGATCGTCACCCTCGACTGGTCCTTCTCCCACGGCCGCGACTGGGGCAGCCCCTGGATTCCGGAACAGCTCGACCTCAGGGCGATGGCCAGACTGGCGCCGCAGGCGCTCTCCCGTCCGGCCTGGCTGCTGGAGTACGCCCGTGCCCGCAGTCTCCCGGACCTGACGACCCCCAACCTGGCCGGCCCCGACGGCACCGCCCCCACCTTCTTCGGCGCGTACGGGCAGTGGATCGGCACCCCACCGCCCAGCTGGGACGACATCCGCTGGCTGCGGGACGAGTGGCAGGGCCCGTTCCTGCTCAAGGGCGTCTCGCGCGTCGACGACGCCCGGCGGGCGGTCGACGCGGGGGTCACCGCCATCTCGGTGTCGAACCACGGCGGCAACAACCTCGACACGACCCCCGCCCCGATCCGGATGCTGCCCGCGGTGGCGGACGCGGTGGGCGGCGAGGTCGAGGTGCTGCTCGACGGCGGCGTCCGGCGGGGTGGCGATGTCGTCAAGGCGCTCGCCCTCGGCGCGCGGGCCGTGCTGATCGGCCGCGCCTATCTGTGGGGGCTGGCGGCGGCAGGGCAGGCGGGGGTGGAGAACGTCCTCGACATCATGGCCCGGGGGATCGACTCCGCGCTGCTCGGGCTCGGCCGCTCCTCGATCCACGAACTGACGCCCGACGACGTGGTGGTGCCCCCCGGTTTCACCCGGGCACCCGCCACCCGGGGCCAGGCAGCCGGGGGATGACCGAGTCCGAGCCGGCCGCGGAGCTCGCCGCCCTGCCCTGGACGCAACTCCCCGAGCGGCCCCTGGTGCTGATCCCCCTCGGCTCCCTGGAGCAGCACGGTCCTCACCTGCCGCTCGACACCGACACGGCGGTCGCCTCCGCCGTCGCGCACGGCACGGCCACACGGCTCCGCCGGCGGCTGCCGAGCGCGCACGTCCAGGTGGCGCCCCCGATCGTCTACGCCGCGAGCGGGGAGCACCAGTCCTTTCCGGGCACCATGTCGATCGGCACCGAGGCCCTGAGGTTCGTCCTGGTGGAACTCGTCCGTTCGGTCGCCCTGTGGTCCGGACGCATCGTGTTCGTCAACGCGCACGGCGGCAATCACGGGTGCCTGAGCGGCGCCGTGGGCCAGCTGGTCGAAGAGGGCCGGGACGTGGCCTGGGTGCCGTGCGAGCCGGAGGGCGGCGACGCGCACGCCGGGCACACCGAGACCTCGCTGATGCTGCATCTGGCCCCGGACCGAGTCGACATGACGCGCGCGGCGAAAGGCAACACGGCCCCCCTCGGGGCGTTGCTGCCCTCGATCCTCGCCGGTGGCATCGCCGCCGTATCGCCCTCCGGAGTACTCGGCGACCCCACCACCGCGACGGCCTCGGAAGGAGCCCGTCTCCTCGCGGCCCTGGTGGCGGACGTCGCCGGGCGCATCGCGTACGGCCGTGCGGACGCGCGTGGCCGGCTGCTCCCGGCAGGGGTGAGGGCATGACCGGGGCACGGCAGGCCGCTGCGCAGGGGGGCCCGGCGGGGACGACGTCCTCGCTCCCGGCCGGATCCGTCGTCGAACTCGGGCGCCGCGTCCTGCGCTACGACGGTGGACGCGTCCTGGTCGGAGGCTCACCACCGCGTCTGATACGCCTCGGTGAACGCGCCCTGCCGCTGCTGCGGAACGGCAGGATCCGGCTGGCCGGCCCGGCGTCCGTGCGGCTCGCGGACCGGCTCGTCGCACTCGGCATGGCGCATCCCGTCGCCGCGCAACTCCCCCCGGCGGACCTGACCGGGCTGACCGTGGTGGTACCGGTCCGGGACCGGGCGCCGGCTCTGGACCGGCTGCTGACCGGCATCGGGGGGCGCGTGCCCGTGATCGTCGTGGACGACGCCTCCCGCGACCCGGACGCGGTGGCCGAGACCGTCGCGGCCCACGGAGCCCGTCTCATCGCCCTGCCGGAGAACCGCGGCCCGGCGGCCGCCCGCAACGCGGGGTTGCGGCAGGTCGGCACGCCCTTCGTCGCCTTCGTCGACTCGGACATGGTCGTCGGCCAGGACACGCTGCAGATGCTGCTGCGCCACTTCCACGATTCCCGGCTGGCCCTCGTCGGGCCCCGGGTCCTCGGCCTGCACGACACGGACACGCCGGACCGGGGCAACTGGATCGCGCGCTACGAGGCGGCCAGGTCCTCGCTCGACCTGCACACCCATCCCGCGCTCGTGCATCCCCGCGCCCGGGTGTCGTGGCTGCCCAGCGCCTGCCTCGTGGCGCGCGTCGAGGCGCTCGGGTCCGGGTTCACCGAGACGATGCGCGTCGGGGAGGACGTCGACCTGGTCTGGCGACTGGCCGCCGAGGGCCACCGGATCCGCTACGACCCCTCCGCGACCGTGCGTCACGACCACCGCACCCGGTTCACCGACTGGCTGAGCCGCAAGGCGTACTACGGTTCCGGGGCACACACCCTGGCCGTCCGGCACGGATCCGCGGTCGCCCCGGCGACGCTCACGCCCTGGGCGGCGGTCCTGGCTGCCGCGCTCCTGGCGCAGCGGCGCTGGTCGGTACCCGTGGCGGCCGCGGTGCTCACCGCGGTGGCCCGCGGCTACGCTCGCAAGGTCCCCGCGGACAGCACCGGTGCGGGGCGCATCGCGGTGTCCCTGACCGGATGGGGCGTCGCCGCGACGGCGGAGCAGACGGCGGCGCTGCTGCTGCGGCACTGGTGGCCGCTGAGTGCCGTCGGCTGTCTCGTCTCCTCCCGCGTGCGCCGGGCGGTCGCGGTGGCGGCGGTCGTCGACGGCGCGCTGGACCACAGGCTGCGCGCCCCCGCGCTGGATCCCGTCCGTTTCGTACTGGCACGACGCCTGGACGACCTCGCCTACGGTGCGGGGGTGTGGGCGGGGGCGCTCAAAGGACGGTCCCCGCGCTGTCTGCTCCCGGAGATCCGCAGGTCGCGGACGAGGCGGGGCTGAGCGCCCCGCCCCGGGTACCCCTGACTTTGTAGGGGTGGTCTTTTCGCGGAGGTCTGACAGCATCTCTCCCAGGACGACGACTCTCGCCGTGGAGGTGCTGGACAGTGCGCCCAGGTCCCGTTGGGTTCGACCCGTCACGTCCTCACCGTTGTTCGCCGAGTGTCGCGGTGCGGGCGGAGGCGTTCGGCGCGCTCGTCTATCACTTCGGGACTCGTCGGCTGTGTTTTCTGAAGAGCCCCGAACTCGTGCGGATCGTCCAGTCGTTGGCCGACTTCGCCGATGTGCACTCCGCATTGGACGCCGCGGGGGTGGCCGATGCGCGGCGGAACGCGTATCTGCGGACTCTGGGCGGCCTGGCCGACAGTGGTGTGATCGAGCCCCGTTCCGGCGCAAGGGACTGCTGGGAGAGTGTCGCGTGAGACTGGTCGAGCACTTCGAGGCCGGGCTGGACGCCCCCATCTGCCTCACCTGGGAACTGACCTACGCCTGCAATCTGGCGTGTGTGCACTGCCTGTCGTCGTCCGGCCGGCGTGATCCGCGGGAACTGACCACGGCGGAGTGCCGGGCGGTGATCGACGAACTGGAGCGGATGCAGGTCTTCTACGTCAACATCGGTGGCGGTGAGCCGACGGTGCGCCCGGATTTCTGGGAGCTGGTCGAGTACGCCACCGCACATCACGTCGGGGTGAAGTTCTCCACGAACGGGGTGCGGATCACACCGGAGCGCGCCCGGTGGCTGGCCGGCAGTGACTACGTGGACGTGCAGATCTCGCTCGACGGGGCGACCGCCGAGGTGAACGACGCGGTACGAGGGGCCGGTTCCTACGACACCGCGGTGACCGCGATGCGGCGGCTCGCGGACGCCGGGTTCCGCGGCTTCAAGATCAGCGTGGTGATGACCCGTCAGAACGTCGGCCAGCTGGACGCGTTCAAGGCCCTCGCCGACGGGTACGGCGCCCAGCTGCGCATCACCCGGTTGCGGCCCTCCGGGCGGGGCGCCGCTGTGTGGTCCGAGCTGCATCCCACCGCCGCTCAGCAGCGGACGCTGTACGAGTGGCTGCTCGCGCACGGGGAGGGGGTGCTGACCGGGGACTCCTTCTTCCATCTCAACGGGCTCGGGGCGGGCGCGCTGCCGGGGCTGAACCTGTGCGGGGCGGGGCGGGTGGTGTGCCTGATCGATCCGGTCGGCGATGTCTACGCCTGCCCGTTCGCCCTTCACGAGTCCTTCCTCGCCGGCAATGTCCGTGCGCCGGGAGGCTTCGCCGGCGTGTGGCGGGAGTCGGAGCTGTTCGCCCGGCTGCGTGCTCCGCACGGCGGTGGCGGGTGTGCGGAGTGCTCGGCGTACGACGCCTGCCGGGGCGGTTGCATGGCCGCGAAGTTCTTCACGGGACTGCCGCTGGACGGGCCGGATCCTGAGTGTGTGAAGGGCCGTGCCGAGGGGGCGCTCGCCTCCGTCGGCGCCGGGGCGCTGCCGCGGCCCGGCAGTGACCACTCACGCCGGCCTTCCCGTCCGGTACCGGTCGCCATCGGCTGGGGGCCGCCGCGGGAGGCGGCGGGGGTGGCGGAGCGGGCCTGTGACGCCAGTCCGCTGGCCGGCTTCACACCTGGTGGCTGAGCGGGGCCGTCAGCCGTCGGTGGGCCGGCCGCGGGGCAGGGCGGCGATCCGGGCTGCTCGAGGACCGGTGCCGAGCCCGGGTGCCCGGCGGTCCGCGTCCGGAACGTCCATCCCGAACACGGGACGTCGCACATTTCGCGCAGTCCACGAGGACGGTGGCCCTCTCGGCGTCGTCCCGCCGGTCCTCCAGGAGGTGCCGGGCCCCCGTGCGGGCTCGAGCTCGGGCTCGGGCTCGGAAAGACCCTGCGTGGCATGAGTCTTGCGGCCACCCACCTCGGCAACGGGTCCAAGGGGCTGGAGCCGGCCGAGGCCCCCGCCGTGGCCACCGCCGTGGCCGCCGCGCGGCGGGCCCGCGCCTGGTGGCGTTCCTGCACGGGCAGCAGGCGGCGGGGGCCGCGATGACCGACGGCCGGCGCACGGCCGTGACACGGCTGCGGGAGACCGGGACGGCGCACTCCCGCGCCGGCAACCGCCGGGCTGCCGTGCGCGGTCACGGCACGGGTCAGGCGCGGCGCAGTGTGATGTCGCCGCTGGTCGTGGTGATGTCGACGGTGATCTCTCCGAACCCGTCGGCGGGGGCGCCGTGGGCGAGGTCGCCGTGGCGGTCGCCGCTGTTGGTGCGCAGGGTGGGGCGGACCCCGACGCCCTTCTCGACGCCGACGGTCACATCGCCGGAGGACGTGGTGGCGTGGAGGGTGCCGGTGCGCACGGTGCCGATACGTACGTCGCCGGAGCCGGTCTCGACGTGGACGTCCTGGTCGGCGGTGCCCAGGCGCAGGTCTCCGCTGGCCGACGTGCCGCGGACAGGGCCGGCCGTGTGGCCGACGCGCAGGTGACCGGAGCGGATGGTGTAGGTGAGGGAGCCGCCGACGGTGCCGAGCTCGACGTCACCGGAGGTCGCCTCGAGTCGTACGTCGCCGGTGATGTGGTCGGCTTTCACGCCGCCGGAGCCGCTGTCGGCCGCGAGTGAGGCGAGCCGGCCGTGTGCTTCGAGGTCGGCGGAGTGGGAGGCGTAGGTGAGGGCGGAGTTCGCCGGCACGGTGACACGGAGGCGGACGCTCCCGTCGGTCCAGGCGCCCGCCTGTCCGTTGCGGACGGTGAGGACACCGGCGTCGAAGCGCACTTCGGTGCGTTCGGCGGCCTTGCGGTCGCCGGGCCGCCAGGACGCGGCCGGGGTGACGTCGACGGTGACGGTGGGGCCGTCGCCGGTGTGGACGGCGCAGCGGCCGCCGGAGACGTGGAGGTGTGCGGTTACGGGGCCGTCTGCCGTGAATTCGTACACTGCACCTTCGCCAATCGTCGGTCGCGGACGTGCGAGCCCGCGTGGGGGGGGGTGGGGCCTCGACGGCCGCCCGGCCGGCGCGGTGTCGTCCGGTCCATGGGCGGACGTCGTCGCCATCGGGTCAGCCTAGGCCGGGCGGTGACGGACTCGGCACCCCTAATGAACCCCAGATTCCGCATGCGGGGGCGCGGAAGGGGGGCATCCCCGACGGCGGCGGAGCGGTGCGGTGCGCGGGCGTGGCCGATGGCGCACGCCCCCTATCTTCCGGCGCGCACGGCTGAGTCGGATGCCCTGGGCGCGGGTGGCGGCGCCCTTGGAAAGAGCAGGTCAGGAGGGTAGGGGGGAGGCTAACCCCCCTGTGTTGGCGGGGGTTGTCTCCCCTGAGGATGCGGTACCTGGCAGGCTTGTGAGGGTCGGCGGGCCGTCTTCAGACTCGGCTGCATGACGATTTCCACCGACGCCTCGGTAGCGGCCCCAACGCCCGCCGTGCGTCCTCGTAGGTCCGGTCCCGACTCAGGCAGCGACTTCGCCCGACTGTCCCAGCGCATCGCCGAGGCGGGTCTGCTGCGGCAGCGTCCCGGCTACTACGCGGTGCGGCTCACCCTGGTGGTGGGGCTGCTGGCAGCGGGGTGGGGAGTGTTCGTCGCGCTGGGCGACACCTGGTGGCAGCTGGCGGTCGCCGCCTTCATGGCGCTGATGTTCGGTCAGGTCGCCCTGGTCACCCATGACCTGGCGCACCGCCAGGTCATCCCGCGGCGGCGTCCGAGCGAGGTCTGGGGGCGCGTGTTCGGCAATCTCGGTATCGGTATGAGCTACGGCTGGTGGATGAACAAGCACACCCGTCACCACGCCAACCCCAACCATGAGGAACTCGACCCCGACGTCGCGCCGGACATCCTGGTGTGGTCCACCGAGCAGGCCCGCGAAAGCCGGGGGCTCCCCCGGCTCATCGGTGGTCACCAGGCCTTACTGTTCTTCCCGTTGCTGACGCTGGAGGGGTTCAACCTGCATGTGGCGAGTGTGCGGGCGCTGCGTTCGCCGTCGATGAAGAGCCGGCTGCTGGAGGGCTCCCTGCTCTTCGCGCACATCGCGCTGTACCTGTCGGCGTTGTTCTTGGTGCTCTCCCCCGGCAAGGCGGTGGCGTTCCTCGCCGTGCACCAGTGCCTGTTCGGGGTCTACCTGGGGTGCACGTTCGCTCCCAACCACAAGGGGATGCCCACGTTCACGGGGGACGAGCGGCCGGACTTCCTGCGGCGCCAGGTGCTCACCTCCCGCAACGTGCGCGGTGGCCGGCTGACGGATGTGATGCTCGGCGGGCTCAACTACCAGATCGAGCACCACCTGTTCCCGAGCATGCCCAGCCCGCATCTGCGGCGGGCCCAGGTCATCGTGCGCGCGTACTGCGCGGAGATCGGCGTGCCGTATCACGAGACCGGGCTGA
This sequence comes from Streptomyces sp. NPDC004542, assembly GCF_040610035.1. Taxonomy (NCBI): domain Bacteria; kingdom Bacillati; phylum Actinomycetota; class Actinomycetes; order Kitasatosporales; family Streptomycetaceae; genus Streptomyces; species Streptomyces sp. NPDC004542. The sequence continues at coordinate 5,948 of NZ_JBEXLP010000131.1, read as the reverse complement.
TCCGGTCCTACCGCGAGGCCCTCACGCATCTGCACCGGGTGGGGGAGCCGATCAGGCGGCAGCGCAGGACGCGCTGACGGTCGTACACACGACGGTGAAGACCCCTATCCCCACCCTGACCGGGGAGATAGGGGTCTTCGCGCCTTCTGGCGTCCCTCCGGCGTGGCTAGTGTCGAGGCCAGGTCGGCACCGCTGTCCGACCGTCCACCCCGGTGAGGAGTTCCCGTGTCCGAGACTGCGCGTGACAGCGAGGCTGTCGAGGTGCCCGCGGCCGAGGACGCGGACATAGAGCAGGACCTGCTCGTCGAGGAGGTCTCCATCGACGGCATGTGCGGCGTCTACTGACGCGTCGCCGTCACGGAATGGATGCCCTTCTCCGTCCGCCGCGATCCGTGGGGGCGGTCATTTTGGCATGTCTGCAGGGGATGTGACGGGCGCTTCGCCGAGGGCGCCCGCTGTGGGTTCACCACCGTCGACTCCTTTGCCTGGCACACGAGTTGTTCGGCCTACTCGGTTGCGGTCGGCGAGCACGATCTGTACAGTCGTCTTAATCGTAAGTATGTATTAAACGCTCGTCTAGGAGACGATCATGTGGGAGACCACGCAGACCGCCGAGACCGCCGCGGCACCGCAGGCGGTGTGGAGCTGTTACGAGGACCCGGCGACATGGCCGAGCTGGAATCCTGACCTGGTCGCGATCGAGCGCACGGGCCCCTTCGCCGCCGGCACCACGGGCACCGTGACCAACGAGGGCCGTCCGCCGGTGCCGTTCACGCTGACCGCGGTGGAGCCGGGCACCGGCTTCACCATGGAGACCCGTCCCGGCGGCGGGCTGGTCGCACAGTCCGTCTGCCACCTCACCCCGCTGGAAGGCGGCGGCACGCTGATCACGCACACCATGCGGCTCGACGGTCCGCCCGCCGACCAGGTCGGCGCCGCGCAGGGCCCCCTCCTCACCACGGGCCTGTCGGCCGGCGTGCTGAACCTCGCCAAGCTCGCCGCCGGCTAGGCCCTGTCGGGCATCGCGCGGCGCTTCCGCCCCGAGCGGGAGCGCGGCGGCCCCGGCCGGTACCACAAGGCCCCGGCCTCCCCCCACCGCTCAGCCTTCGCGCCACGCCACACCGGACGACCGGGGGCGCCTGCGACGGCGTGTCCCCTACAGCAGTCGGTGACGCAACCGGGTTCGCGACCCGCGCGCCGACCTCTCGAGTGAGGAGAGTCCGTCGTGAAGAAACGGACCATCGCGATCACAACCCTGATCGTCGCGCAGTTCATGGACCTGGTCGACACCACGATCACCAACGTCGCACTGCCGTCCATCAAGAAGGACCTGCACGCCACCGACGCCCACCTCGAATGGATCATGGCGGGCTATCTGCTGGCCTTCGCCGTCCTGCTCATCACGGGCGGCCGCCTGGGCGACATCTACGGCCGCCGGACCGTGTTCCTCATCGGTGTCGCCGGCTTCGGCGCCACCTCTCTGTGGGCCTCCGCCGCCGACACCGGGCAGCTGCTCGTGGCGGCCCGCGTGGTGCAGGGCGCGTTCGCGGGCGTGATGGTGCCCCAGGTCCTGTCCTCCGTCCAGGTCATGTACGAACCCGCCGAACGCGGCAAGATCTACGGCCTGATCGGCGCGATCAGCGCCCTCGGCTCCGTCGTCGGTCTCATCGCGGGCGGCTGGATGGTCGGCGCCGACCTGTTCGGCCTGGGCTGGCGCATCGTCTTCCTGGTCAACGTGCCCGTCTGCCTGCTGCTGCTGGCACTCGCGGGCTTCTTCGTCCCCAACAGCCGCTCCGAGGACCCGCTGAAGCTGGACCTCCTCGGAGTCGTGCTCGCCGCCTCCGGGGTCTTCCTCATCGAATTCCCGCTGATCGACGGACGCATGGCCGACTGGGCGCCGTGGATCTGGGGCATGCTGGCCGCCGCCCCGGTCATGGTCATCGCCTTCATCCTGCAGCAGCGCGCGAAGACACGGCGCGACGGCTCGGCCCTGCTGCCGCTGAAACTGTTCTCGGACCACGGTTTCAGCAGCGGTCTGGTCGTGCAGATCCTGTTCTGGATGGCCAACGGCGGTTACATGATCGCCCTCGGCTACTACCTGCAGATCGCCCTCGGCTTCTCTCCGCTGGCCACCGGTCTGACGATCTTCGCCATGACCGTCGGCTCGCTCCTCGTCACCCCGGCCGGTGCGCCGCTGGCGAAGAAGTTCGGCAAGTACGTCATCTTCGCGGGCGGACTGATCCAGGCGGCCGCGTTCGTCTGGGCGATCTGGGCCGTCCACGACCAGGGCAAGGACCTGTCCGGCTGGGACCTGGCGCCCGCCCTCGGCCTCTCCGGCGCCGGCATGGTCCTGCTGATCGTGCCGCTCCTGGACGAGGCGCTGCGCAGCGTCCCGCCGGCCTCCGCGGGTGCCGCGTCGGGTGTCTTCACCACCTTCCAGCAGGTCGGCTACTCGATGGGCGTGGCCGTCGCCGGTGTCGTCTTCTTCAACACCGCCGGCGACAGGCCGACCTTCGGCACGTACAACGACGCCGTCACCTACGGCCTGTGGGTCACGGTCGCCGCGTTCGCCCTGTCGGGCCTGTGCGCGCTGTTCATGCCGAAGCTGCGGCCGCACACAGACCCCGCGACCGCCGGAGCGCAGGGCCGGGGACAGGGGCAGGGCGCGGAGGCGGTTGCCTCCGGACGGTGAGCCTGTGAGCTGATGACCGGGTAGTACACGGGTCGGTGCCCCCTGCCGGTGCACCGGCCGGTGCTCCGGCAGGGGGCACCGCACCGCATCGCACCGCGCGAGGGCGGGGTGCCGGACCGCAGGAACGGTCCGGTGCCCCGCCCTTCGGCTGTCCGCCGCGGTACGGGGAGCGGGCGGTGCGGGCGGGAGTGGGCGGTGCCGACGGGAGCGGACGGTGCCGGCGGGAGTGGGAAGTGCGGACGGGAGCAGGCGGCGCCAGCGGGAGCGGACGGTGCCGGCGGGTCCGTACAGGTGCCGGCGGGAGCGGACGGTGCCGACGGGTCCGTACAGGTGCCGGCGGGAGCGAACGGTGCCGACGGGAGCGAACGGTGCCGACGGGTCCGTACAGGTGCCGGCCGGAGCGAACGGTGCCGGCCGGAGCGGACGGTGCCGGCCGGAGCGAACGGTGCCGGCCGGAGCGAACGGTGCCGGCCGGAGCGGACGGTGCCGGCCGGAGCGAACGGTGCCGACGGGTCCGTACAGGTGCCGGCCGGAGGGAGACCGGTCGTTCTCCGGCGGGTCACGCCGCGGCAGCCGCTACGAACGGATCCTGCCGTCGGCACCGCGCATCCGCTCCGCCCGCGCGGAGCAGGGGCGCGGGGTGGTCGCCATGGGCCCGGTGTGCGGGCGGAGCCGACGATGACGCGCCCGCGCCCGGCATGCGGGACGGGCTGAGGGCACAAGTGAGCAGCCGGGGGTGGTGCGGGCCCTTCGCGGGGTCCGCACCACCCCCGGCTGACGGGTGGTTTCCTGGGGTGGCTCAGCCTGCCAGGGCGTGGAAGCCGCGGCGGAAGTAGACGGCCGGGGGCGCGTCGTGCAGGCGGACGTCCTGGACGCGGCCGACGAGAATCGTGTGGTCGGCGACGTCGTGACGGACGTAGGCCTCGCACTCCAGTACCGCGGCGGCCTCCTGGAGGACGGGGTGGCCGGCCGCGTTGGCCCGGAAGTCGCCCTGGCCGAACTTGTCCGCGCCCCTGGTGGCGAACCGGGTGGCCAGGTCCGCGCGGCGGGACGGCACGACCTGGATGACCCACGAGCGTGCCTTCTCGAACGCGGCGTGGCACTGGGCGGTCCGCGCCAGGCAGACCAGTGCCAACGGCGGATCGACGGACAGCGAGGTGAACGACGTGGCCGTGAAGCCGCGCCACCCGCCCTGGTCGTCGGTGGTGGTCACGATCGTCACACCGCTGGGGTACGAGGCCATCGCCTCGCGGAACCGCTCCGACAGGTCCGCGGCGACGTGCACGGCGGGCGTCATCCGATTACCTCCTTCGTACCCGGGCGGGCCTGCCTGCCGGCGAACCCACGCCTCACTTGCCGTTCTTGACGACCGCGCCGCCGTCCACGCGCATCTGGGTGCCGGTGACGTATCGCGACTCGTCGGAGGCGAGGTAGGTAACGGCGTGGGAGATGTCGATCGGCTCGACGTACGGGATGGGCATCGCCTGCACCATGCCGAAGCCGGGCTCCGCGTCCTGCTGGACCGGGTGCTCCAGGTCGGGCCGGAACACCTTGTACATGGCCTCGTTGTGCAGCATCGGGGTGTTGACGTTGGTCGGGTGCACCACGTTGATCCGCAGGCCGCGGGGGGCCAGGAACGGCGCGAACCAGTTGGTGTAGTGCCCGAGCATCTGCTTGGTGAAGGCGTAGCCGATGCCGCCGGGGCCCATGCCGCCCGGGTCGCCGCCGTACGACGCGAAGTAGGCGGCGGCCGACCCGATCAGGATGATCGAGGCGCCCTCCTGAAGGTGCGGCAGCGCCGCGTGGACCGTGTTCAAAGTGCCGCTGAGGTTCACGTCGACGGCCTCGGTGAACGCGCTCAGCGGACGGTCGGCGCCGACCGGGCCGATGGCCGCGTTGGCCACGACCACGTCCAGCCGGCCGAGCTCGGCGACACCCTCGTCGATCGCCTTGCGCAGCGCGGCACGGTCGCGGATGTCGGCCAGCTTGGTGACCACGCGTCGGCCGGCCTTCTCCACCAGGCGGGCGGTCTCCGCCAGTTCCTCGGCGGTGCCCAGCGCGTACCCGACGACGTCGATGTCCTCGCCGAGGTCGATCGCGATGATGTCGGCGCCTTCCTCGGCCAGACGCACGGCGTGGCTGCGTCCCTGCCCGCGTGCCGCACCGGTGATGACGACGACCTTGCCTTCTACCCGGCCCATGGGGCCCTCCAGACGTTTTGCTGTAGTGACATGACGGACGGCGGCCCGGCCAGGCGGGCCCGGGGCGGGCCGGGCAGGCGCTGAACTGCCAGAAGGCATGAAGGGCCGGACAGAAACGCTCACTGCGGCCTCGCGACGCGCCATGCGCCGACTCGAATTCTTTGTACCGTTCCCCTGTCGCGAAGAGGCCGGACGCGTCCCCCTATTCGTCGTCGGCGCGCTTTCTTAGGGGGCTTGAGGGTGCTGTGGCCGAGGCGGGCCGACACAATTCGTCGGGCCGCTTAAGGGACTTGTTAGGGGTCACGGTCATCACCCGCTGTCCTACGGTTTTCCACACGGCGACCGGATTTCGAGAACAACAGTATTCACGACCTGACACGGGGAGTGGGAAAACCGTTATGGCCAACTCCGACCAGCGGCTTGTCGAGGCACTTCGGGCCTCCCTCAAGGAGACCGAGCGACTGCGCGGACAGAACCGCAGGCTGTCCGCCGCCCAGCGGGAGCCGATCGCGATCGTGGGGATGGCGTGCCGGTACCCGGGGGGCGTGGTCTGTCCGGAGGACCTGTGGCGGCTGGTGGCCGACGGCGTCGACGCCGTGTCGGAGTTCCCCGCCGACCGCGGCTGGGATCCCGCCGTCTACGACCCCGAGCCCGGCCGGGCCGGCAAGACGTACGTACGCGAAGGCGGATTCCTGCACGGTGCCGCCGACTTCGACCCCGCCTTCTTCGGCATCAGCCCCAACGAGGCGCCGGTGGTGGACCCCCAGCAGCGGCTGCTGCTGGAGACCGCCTGGGAGGCGGTGGAGCGCGCCGGTATCGATCCGCTGTCCCTCAAGGGCAGCCGCACCGGCGTCTTCGCCGGGATCATGTACCACGACTACCCGTACAGCAGCGTCGCCGGATCCATCGCCTCCGGCCGGGTCGCCTACACGCTCGGCCTCGAAGGTCCGGCGGTGAGCGTCGACACGGCGTGCTCGTCGTCGCTGGTCGCGCTGCATCTGGCGGTGCAGGCGCTGCGTTCCGGCGAGTGCTCGCTCGCCCTCGCCGGCGGGGTC
>NZ_JBEXLP010000130.1:0-15037 GCF_040610035.1 Streptomyces sp. NPDC004542 | reverse complement strand
GTCTACCATGCGTGTCACCGTACACGGATCCGAGGACCCCATCAATCTACGGGTGTCACTGAAGCCGTGCCGCTATTCGCCCGCCGGCCCACTGCCGCTGTCGGGCGCCGGCTCCAGGTCGAACTCCCCGTCACGCGCACCCAGGACGAAGGCGCGCCACTCCGCCTCCGTGTACCGCAGCACGGTCTCCGGGTCGAGCGAGGACCGCATGGCCACGGCCCCGCCGGGAAGGTAGGCGATCTCGACCCGCTCCTCGTGCTCCTCCGTACCGGGTGCGCACAGCCACTCGACGCCCGAGATGTCGAGGGCGTACAGCTCGTCCCGCTCGCGCTCCTTGCGCGCCTTGATCTCCTCAGCCGTCTCGGTCATCCCGCAGCGACCCCTTTTCCCGACGTACGAACTCCGTGCTGGTCACAGTACTGGCCCCCGGAACTCCCCTGCGTCACCTTTGCAGTTGGAAGCGCCACGTCAAGTGACTGGAGTGGCTCCGCGTGCCACACATGCGGTACCGCACGGGGGCGGTGCGACGCTGCGACCGCGCGTCGCGCGAGAGCGCAGCAGGTCTTGCCCGCCAGGAGGGCCCGGACAGCCGTCCGGGTGAACCCGTCGCGGTGGTGAAGGTCACCGCCGCTGCAACAGGAGGGCAAGGACGTATGGCTTCGGGCGTTGACCTCAGCGCGCACGCGCTCACAGGTCTGGCGAACGACATCCGCGACTTCCACCACCAGGTGAGTGAGCGGGTCACCTCGCTCAACCGAGTCGTGGACATGATCCAGGCCGGCTGGAAGGGCGCGGCGGGCAAGGAGTTCGACACCGCCCAGCAGGGCGTGAACAAGAACCTCGAGAAGCTCCAGGACGATCTCGTCGACCTCGAAGAGGCGATGAGGGCGAGCATCGGCGGCTTCACCGACCAGGAGCAGGAGCGCATCTCCGACATCCGGAAGGTGGACAACTCCTACGAGGTCACGAGCCGCATCACCGACCTCGCCTGAGCCCGCCGCCGCACCCACGAGGGAGGCACGTTCCATGAGCTACGACGCCGACCGCACCGCCGTAAACCACGCCACCGTCACGCAGGCCGCCAACGACGTCCGCAACACCGCCAAGAACCTCTCGGAGCAGCTCGAGACCCTCACGCGCAGGGTCAAGGCCGTGGCCGAGACCTGGGAGGGCGAGGCGAAGACGGCCTCCACGCAGATCCAGCGCGACAGCAGCGACCAGATGGCCCAGAAGCTGGTCCGTATCGCCCAGCTCCTCGACGACTCGGTCGTCGGCTACCAGGACACGGACAAGGGCAACGCTGCGCGCTTCCGCATGCTGATGGGCTGACCGGGCCCCACGACGAGGGGAGGCGGCACCCTGATGCGGCCGATCTGGATGAACATGTCGATGAAGTCCGGCTTCGCCGTGAGGAGTTCGCTGAACTCGTCGATCACGAGGACGAGGGACGCCAACGGCTCCAGGGGCGCGCCGGCGGCGCGGGCCTTCTCGTAGTCGTGGATGTTGGCGTAGTTGCCGGCCGAGCGCAGCAGCTCCTGCCGCCGCTGCAACTCGCCCCGGATCGCGTCGCCCATGCGGTCGACCAGCGTCAGATCGTCGGCCAGGTTGGTGATCACAGCCGCGACGTGCGGCATCTGTGACATGCCGGCGAAGGTCGCGCCGCCCTTGAAGTCGGCGAGGACGAAGTTCAGCGTCTCGGAGGAGTCCAATTGCAGTTCATCCACGGGCACTTCGGGCGGCAGGGTGCGCGGTGGGCGCTTGATGACGATCTGGCTCGCCGGAGCATCAATCCCCCTGTACGGACGATCGGTTGATCACCGGCACCCCCGTGGCGACGGTCGTCCTCCGTGTGCAGGCGGTCCTACTTGTCAGCACTGACACCACCTGCCGGTAGGGTGACGCCCGCAGCGTACGCATCCGCGAACAGGCGGTCAGTGAAGGTGAGTACGACCGCGGCGACGGGATTCTGCAGGGTCACGGTGGTCGCGCCCGACAGCCGGATCGATGTGGCGCTGCCGGTGGACATCGCCGTCGCCGACGTCTACCCGGAGATCCTCCGCCTCACCGGCCAGACCCAGCCCGCCGGGACCCCGACCGGCTACCACCTGGTCCGTCGCGACGGCAGCGTCCTCGACGGTGCCCGCACGCTCGCGGACGAACGAGTACTGGACGGCGAGGTGCTCAGCCTGCGTCCCTTCGCCGAGTCGCTGCCGCCCGCGGTCTACGACGACGTCTCGGACGCCGTCGCCTCCGCGGTCGTACGCGACCGGCACCTGTGGAGCGACGACCTGCTGCGCGTGGCGGCCCTCTCCGGCGGCGCGCTGTTGCTGCTGCTGTGCGGTTCCGTGCTCTGGTACTCCGATCCCGTGCGCCACAACACGCACGGGCTGCCCGGCATCATCGCCGGAGGCCTCGGCCTGCTGCTGACCGCTTTCGCGGGCGTACGCGCGCGTGTGTACGCGGACCGGGCCGCGGCCGTCGCCGTGGGCCTGGGCGCGCTGCCCCTGCTGATGATCGCGGGTGCCGGAATCGTCGCACCGCCCCACGGGCAGGGACCGGGCAAGCTGCAGTTCATGCTGGGCTGCGTGACCGTCCTGGTGGTCTCGGTCGCGCTGGTGGCACTCACCCCTGGAGGGGACGCGCCCTTCGTGGCCGCCTCCTTCCTGGCGGCGGTGGGCACTCTGGCCACCTTCGCGGCCATTCTCACCGACGCGTCCGCCACCGCCACCGCCTCGGTGTGCGCCCCCGTCGCGATCGGACTGGTGGCCTTCCTCCCCGGCCTTTCGGCCCGCTTCGCGCGCCTGCCCATCGGTCACGCGTCGCCGCGCTCCGCCACGCACGACGACTTCGACCCCGACCCCGCCCAGGGCCCGGACGCCGACCCGCTCGACGCCGAACACATCGCCGCCCAGGCCCGCCGCGGCCACGAGATGCCGCTCGGCCTGGTGGGCGGCACGTCGGCCGTGGTGGTGGCCGCCACGGCCGTCCTCGGCTTCTCGGACGACGTCTGGGGCCAACTGCTCGCCCTGACCACAGCCCTGGCCATGCTGATCCGTGCCCGGCTCTTCCGGTACACCTCCCAAGTGGCCTGCGTCCTGGTCGCCGGTCTGGCCGCCGTCGCGCTCCTGCTGCTGGGCCTCGCCCTGCACCCGCCGGCCGACGCCGTCGCGGACCTCGTCCTGCACGACGACAGCGGAGCGCTCGACCTGCGTACCGCCTGGCTGACGGCGGCCGTCGCGGCAGGAGCCGCGCTGATCACCGCGATCGGGCTCGTCATTCCGCGAAGGGGGCTCTCACCCTTCTGGGGCCGGTTCCTCGACCTCGCCGAGGGGGCCGTGCTCCTTGCTCTGGCCCCGCTCTGTCTCGCGGTGCTGGGTGTCCTCACCGAGGTGCGGTCCCTGGTGGGGTAGGGCGGCGCAGCGTCGCTCACGGGCACTGGTACGCTGTGTGACGGCCGTTCGTGTACGCACCCCCCGGGCCCCATGCAGGCACCCCCTGCGGGCCCTAGAGGCAGCGCGCAGCGGATCCCCGCCTCCCGAGTTACGGAAGCTCCCCCGAGATGTAGACCGGGGGCACTCGGTGGCATGTACAGACTATGAGGAGTACGCGTGTCGCTCGACGCCGCTACGAAGAAGCAGATCATGTCCGAGTTCGGTACCAAGGAAGGTGACACCGGCTCCCCCGAGGTCCAGGTCGCTCTGCTGTCCCGTCGGATCTCCGACCTGACCGAGCACCTCAAGACCCACAAGCACGACCACCACTCCCGCCGTGGTCTGCTGATCCTGGTCGGTCAGCGCCGCCGGCTGCTGCAGTACCTGGCGAAGAAGGACATCCAGCGTTTCCGTAAGCTGGTCGACCGCCTCGGCATCCGCCGTGGTGCGGCGGGCGCCAAGTAAGACGCTGTGAAGGGAGCGGTTCCCGGAAGGATTCGGGAGCCGCTCCCTTTGCCGTACGTGCGGAAACGTGCGGAGTGTCACTCACGCTTTGTAGTGTGGGAGCACAACGCAATACGGACGACACCCAGCAGGACAAGCAGAGCAGAGGAGAAGCGCGCCTCGCCGCCGCCGGTCCTCGGTAGTGGCCCCCGGGGAAGCGAACCCCGGGTGCTTCGATCGAAGACCGGCCCGCACCAGACGGAGCGCTTCTCCGCCACCGTCCCTCCACCACACGGGTGAGACGGGACGAAAGACGACAAGTAACGGAGAAAACGCTAGTGGAGAACGAGACCCACTACGCCGAGGCCGTCATCGACAACGGCGCCTTCGGCACCCGCACCATCCGCTTCGAGACGGGCCGCCTGGCCAAGCAGGCCGCCGGTTCCGCCGTGGCGTACCTGGACGACGACACCATGGTGCTGTCGGCCACCACCGCCTCCAAGAACCCCAAGGACCAGCTCGACTTCTTCCCCCTCACGGTGGACGTCGAGGAGCGCATGTACGCGGCCGGGAAGATCCCCGGTTCCTTCTTCCGCCGCGAGGGCCGGCCGAGCGAGGACGCGATCCTCACCTGCCGTCTGATCGACCGCCCGCTGCGCCCGTCCTTCAAGAAGGGCCTGCGCAACGAGATCCAGGTCGTCGCCACGATCATGGCGCTCAACCCCGACCACCTGTACGACGTCGTCGCGATCAACGCCGCGTCCGCGTCCACGCAGCTGGCCGGCCTGCCCTTCTCCGGCCCGATCGGCGGCGTCCGCGTCGCGCTGATCCGCGGCCAGTGGGTCGCCTTCCCGACGCACACCGAGCTCGAGGACGCCGTCTTCGACATGGTGGTCGCCGGCCGCGTCCTGGAGGACGGCGACGTCGCGATCATGATGGTCGAGGCGGAGGCCACCGAGAAGACCATCAAGCTGGTCGAGGGCGGCGCCGAGGCGCCCACCGAGGAGGTCGTCGCCGCCGGTCTGGAGGCCGCGAAGCCCTTCATCAAGGTCCTCTGCCGGGCCCAGGCCGACCTCGCGTCGAAGGCCGCCAAGCCGACCGCCGAGTTCCCGATCTTCCTGGACTACCAGGACGACGTCCTGGAGGCCCTGACGGCCGCCGTCCGCCCCGAGCTCGCGCAGGCGCTCACCATCGCCGGCAAGCAGGAGCGCGAGGCGGAGCTGGACCGCGTCAAGCAGCTCGCCGCCGAGAAGCTCCTGCCGGAGTTCGAGGGCCGCGAGAAGGAGATCTCCGCCGCGTACCGCTCGCTCACCAAGCAGCTGGTCCGCGAGCGTGTGATCAAGGAGAAGAAGCGCATCGACGGCCGCGGTGTCACCGACATCCGCACCCTGGCCGCCGAGGTCGAGGCCATCCCGCGCGTGCACGGCTCCGCGGTGTTCGAGCGTGGCGAGACCCAGATCCTGGGCGTCACCACCCTGAACATGCTCCGCATGGAGCAGCAGCTGGACACGCTCTCCCCGGTGACGCGCAAGCGCTACATGCACAACTACAACTTCCCGCCGTACTCCACCGGCGAGACCGGCCGCGTCGGCTCTCCCAAGCGCCGCGAGATCGGCCACGGTGCCCTCGCCGAGCGCGCGCTCGTGCCGGTGCTGCCCGCGCGCGAGGAGTTCCCGTACGCGATCCGTCAGGTCTCCGAGGCGCTGAGCTCCAACGGCTCGACGTCCATGGGCTCGGTCTGCGCCTCCACCATGTCGCTGCTGAACGCCGGTGTGCCGCTGAAGGCCCCGGTCGCCGGTATCGCCATGGGCCTGATCTCGCAGGACATCGAGGGTGAGACGCACTACGTCACCCTCACCGACATCCTCGGTGCGGAGGACGCCTTCGGCGACATGGACTTCAAGGTCGCCGGCACGAAGGAGTTCGTGACCGCCCTCCAGCTCGACACCAAGCTGGACGGCATCCCGGCCTCCGTCCTCGCCGCGGCCCTCAAGCAGGCCCGTGACGCGCGTCTCCACATCCTCGACGTGATGATGGAGGCCATCGACCGGCCCGACGAGATGTCCCCGAACGCTCCGCGGATCATCACCGTCAAGATCCCGGTCGACAAGATCGGTGAGGTCATCGGCCCCAAGGGCAAGATGATCAACCAGATCCAGGAGGACACCGGCGCCGAGATCACCATCGAGGACGACGGCACGATCTACATCGGTGCCGCCGACGGCCCGTCCGCCGAGGCCGCCCGCGCCACGATCAACGGCATCGCCAACCCGACGATGCCCGAGGTCGGCGAGCGCTACCTCGGTACGGTCGTGAAGACGACCACCTTCGGTGCGTTCGTCTCCCTGCTCCCCGGCAAGGACGGTCTGCTGCACATCTCGCAGATCCGCAAGCTCGCCGGCGGCAAGCGCGTGGAGAACGTCGAGGACGTCCTCGGCGTGGGCCAGAAGGTCCAGGTCGAGATCGCCGAGATCGACTCCCGCGGCAAGCTCTCCCTCGTTCCGGTGATCGAGGGCGAGGAGTCCGACAGCGGTTCCGAGACGCAGAAGGACGACGCCGAGCAGTGACGTCCCGTAGCTCCAAGGCGACGGCCCGCACCTCTTCGGAGGCGCGGGCCGTCGCCCGTACCCAAACGCTCATCAAGGGCACCAACGGCATCGGCACGGTCCGCAAGACCACCCTCCCCGGCGGCCTGCGCATCGTCACCGAGACCCTGCCCTCCGTGCGCTCCGCGACCTTCGGCATCTGGGCACACGTCGGCTCCCGCGACGAGACGCCGTCCCTGAACGGCGCCACGCACTACCTGGAGCACCTGCTCTTCAAGGGCACGCAGCGCCGTTCCGCCCTGGACATCTCCGCCGCCATCGACGCCGTCGGCGGCGAGATGAACGCGTTCACGGCGAAGGAGTACACGTGCTACTACGCGCGCGTGCTCGACACCGACCTGCCGCTCGCCATAGACGTGGTCTGCGACATGCTGACCGGCTCCCTCATCCTCGAGGAGGACGTCAACGTCGAGCGCGGCGCGATCCTCGAAGAGATCGCCATGACCGAGGACGACCCGGGCGACTGCGTGCACGACCTGTTCGCGCACACGATGTTCGGCGAGAACCCGCTCGGCCGTCCGGTCCTCGGCACGGTCGACACCGTCAACGCCCTCACCGCCGACCGTATCCGCCGCTTCTACAAGAAGCACTACGACCCCACCCACCTGGTGGTGGCGTGCGCCGGCAACGTCGACCACAACAAGGTCGTACGACAGGTCCGCGCCGCCTTCGAGAAGGCGGGCGCCTTCAGGAGCGAGGACTCGGTCCCGGTCGCCCCACGCCAGGGCCGGCGCGGCATCCGCACCGCCGGCCGCGTCGAGCTGCTGGCCCGCAAGACCGAACAGGCGCACGTCGTCCTCGGCATGCCCGGCCTGGCCCGCACGGACGACCGCCGCTGGGCCATGGGCGTGCTCAACACGGCTCTGGGCGGCGGCATGTCGTCCCGCCTGTTCCAGGAGGTCCGGGAGAAGCGCGGCCTGGCCTACAGCGTGTACTCGTACACCTCGGGCTTCGCCGACTGCGGCCTGTTCGGCGTGTACGCGGGCTGCCGCCCGAGCCAGGTGCACGACGTGCTGAAGATCTGCCGCGACGAGCTCGACCACGTGGCCGAGCACGGCCTGTCCGACGACGAGATCGGCCGCGCCATCGGCCAGCTCCAGGGCTCCACGGTCCTGGGCCTGGAGGACACCGGCGCGCTGATGAACCGTATCGGCAAGAGCGAGCTGTGCTGGGGCGAGCAGATGTCCGTGGACGACATGCTCACCCGCATAGCGGCCGTGACGCCGGACGAGGTGCGCGCGGTGGCGCGCGACATCCTGGGACAGCGCCCGTCGCTGTCGGTCATCGGCCCGCTCAAGGACAAGCAGGCCGCACGGCTGCACGACGCCGTGGTCTGATCCCCTGCCATCCCCTCGCTAAGGAAGCAACAGACATGAGCAAGCTGCGCGTGGCGGTCCTCGGGGCCAAGGGACGCATCGGTGCCGAGGCGGTACGGGCCGTCGAGGCCGCCGAGGACATGGAGCTGGTCGCCGCCCTGAGCCGGGGCGACAAGCTGGAGACCCTGGCGGAGACCGGTGCCCAGGTCGCGGTGGAGCTGACCACCCCCGCCTCGGTCATGGGCAACCTCGACTTCTGCGTGCGCCACGGCATCCACGCGGTCGTCGGGACGACGGGCTGGACCGACGACCGTCTCGCGCAGCTGAAGGGCTGGCTGGCGCAGTCCCCTCGGACCGGTGTGCTCATCGCGCCGAACTTCTCCATCGGCGCCGTACTGACCATGAGGTTCGCGCAGCTCGCCGCGCCGTACTTCGAGTCCGTGGAGGTGGTCGAACTGCACCACCCGAACAAGGTGGACGCCCCCAGCGGCACCGCCACGCGCACCGCCCAGCTCATCGCCGAGGCCCGGCGGCAGGCGGGCACCGCCCCGGCCCCGGACGCCACGGTCACCGCCCTGGACGGTGCGCGGGGCGCCAGCGTCGACGGTGTCCCCGTGCACGCCGTCCGGCTGCGCGGCCTGCTGGCCCACCAGGAGGTGCTGCTGGGCGGCGAGGGCGAGACCCTCACCATCCGCCACGACTCCCTCCACCACAGCAGCTTCATGCCGGGCATCCTGCTCGGCGCGCGCCGCGTCGTGACCACTCCGGGCCTGACCTTCGGCCTGGAGCACTTCCTGGACTTGGGCTGAACCGAGGCGTCACGACATGCGCGCGAAGATCTCCTACGCCGTCACGGCCGCCGTCCTGGTCTTCTACTTCGTCCTGGTCGGCAGCCGCGGTGTCATGCTCATCCAGTCCGGCACGGTCCTCACCGTCACCTTCGGGATCGCGGTCCTGATCCTGCCGGTGATCGGCCTGTGGTTCCTGTGGCAGAACACCCGGTTCGTCCGCAGGGCCAACCAGCTCGCCGCGGAACTCGACGCCGAGGGCGGCCTGCCCGTGGACGAGCTCAGACGCACCCCCGGCGGCCGCATCGACCGTGACTCGGCCGACGAGGTCTTCGCCAAGCGCAAGGCCGAGACGGAGGCGTCCCCCGACGACTGGCGCAGCTGGTTCCGCCTCGCCGTCGCCTACCACGACGCCCGCGACACCCCGCGCGCCCGCAAGGCGATGCAACGCGCGATCGCCCTGCACGACGGCAGACCCGTCCGGGCCTGAGCCCCTCGGTCACCCGCAAGGGCCGGTCCGCACCGCCGCGGACCGGCCCTTGCGCATCGTGCCGAGGCAGCCGGTCAGCCCCGCCGGTTCTCCGCCGCCCACGCCTCCACCGCGTCGGCCGCCCGGTCGAAGGCGGCGGCCCGGCCCACGAAGTCCATGGTGTGCGTGGTCAGCAGCGGCGGCAGGTCCTGCGCGCCACGGTCCCGGCGTACCAGGATCAGCGCCTGCCCCTGCACCGTGCGGGGCAGCCCCAGCCAGCGCACCGGCTGCTGAAGCATGCGCACCGCGACGACCCGCTCCCAGGTGGTGGTCCGGGTCAGGAAGAAGCCTGTCTGGCGCACTCCCCGCCCGCTCACCCACACGCCCATGCGCAGCAGCCGCAGCGAGCCGGCGATGATCACCAGCGCGGCGGCGAAAACCACCCCGGCCGAGGACGGCGAGCCGGTCAGCGAGATGAGAACCGCGGCGAACAGCACGAACGAGGCGAGCATCAGGCACAGCGCCGCCACGGCCACGCGCCACGGGCCCGGCCGGTAGGGCCGGCGCCAGCGGTCGCGGTCGTCGTGGGGCAGCGCACTGTCGGGTGCCGCCTCGTAGGTGCGGTCGGCCGCCAGGAAGGGCAGGGGCACGGCTGGTCCTCACTCGATCCATGCGTGGGCTGTGCCGGTGAGGCTATCCGCCTGTGTTCCCGCTCACCACCGGAGGGGGTCCGACAGAGGCGATGACCCTGTTCAGTGCCCCTGCGAGGCCTGCGATTGCTGGGTCTGCGCGGCGGTCGGGGCCGACAGCGCCGGCATGCCGATGACCAGGGAGCCCACCAGCCCGGCGACGATGGTCAGCCCGAGCAGCCAGCGCCCGGCCACCTGGCCGGCGGAAGCCCGCTCACGGGGCGGGGGAGTGACATTGCTCCGGAACATGTCGGCTTCGGCGAGGAAGGCGAAGGGTACGGGTTCCCCCTCAAGGTGCCCGCTTGCCCAGTATTCGCAGAACTTCACCGAAGATGTCGCCTCCGGGCACCGAACGCCCCGATGTCAGAGCCGGGCCGTAGAGTGGGCGCCGCCCGAGAGAAGTAATGGGAAGGACCCTCCGAGCCGTGACCGACACCCCCGCCGACGGCCTCAAGCCGAGTTTCCGCAGCGACGTGACCGTCGAGCTGGTCAAGCACAGCGCGTCCGACGCCGACGTGCTGTTCGCCGCCCGCGTCTCCACGGCCGGCGAGCAGTCCCTCGACGAGCTGAAGAAGGACCCTGAGCGTTCGAAGGGCCTGATCAACTTCCTCATGAGGGACCGGCACGGCAGCCCCTTCGAGCACAATTCGATGACGTTCTTCATCAGCGCCCCGATCTTCGTCTTCCGCGAGTTCATGCGGCACCGGGCGGGCTGGTGCGTCGCGGGGGACACCGAGATCACGCTGGTGAGCGAAGCGGGGAATCTCCGCCGCCGGTCGATCGCGGAGCTCTACAAGCTGTGGCACCTCGGTGTCGAGGACCGGTTGCCGCACTCCGCCGGAGGCGTGACCTGGCACGGCCGGGCACAGAAGTGGACGGCACAGGTCCGTCGTGGCGGGACCGACCATTACCTCGGGCTGTACGACACCCGTGAAGCGGCCGACTCCGCCGTGGCGGAATTCCGTGAGCTGCATCCGTCCACCCGGCTGCGCAAGCTCGAATCGGTCCGCCGCAACCACGTCCGGTGCTACGACGAGGAGACGCTGACAGCCCAGAGGGCGCAGATCCTCGATGTCATCCAGTCGGGCGTCAAACCACTGATCAAGATCACTACCGTCGGCGGCAAGGTCCTGCGCTCCACCGTCGATCACGCGGTGCTCACTCCGGAGGGGTGGCGCAAGGCGGGCGAGCTCGCGGTGGGGGACGCCGTCCTGGCCGCCGGAACGGCTCCTCACCCCTCGGAGCGACTGGTTCCTCCGAGCCTCCGCCGCGGCGTTGGGGTCTGGACCTCGATGCAGCGTGAACGCCTGATCGGGGAGACCGACGTCTGCCACCTCTGCGGGAAGTCCTTCCCGCGCGAGGAACTCGCACTCGATCACGTCGTTCCTGTCGCCGAGGACCTCACCCGGGCGCTCGACGAGCGGAACCTGGCGCCCGCCTGTGCGCCCTGCCATGCGGTGAAGAGCGCCGAGGAGCAGAAGCCGGCCCGTCAGGGCGGAAAGATCGCCGTGGCTGTTCCGGATCCGATCGTGTCCGTCGAGGACGACGGCGAGGAGATGACGTACGACCTCACCGTCGAGGGACCCTGGCACAATTTCCTCGCCAACGGGATCGTCGTCCACAACTCCTACAACGAGGAGTCAGGCCGCTACCGGGAGCTGCAGCCCGTCTTCTACGTACCCGGAGAGGACCGCAAACTCGTCCAGCAGGGACGTCCGGGCAAGTACGAGTTCGTGCCGGGCACCACTGCGCAGCAGGAGATCGTCGAACGCTCGATGCAGACGTCCTACATCCAGGCCTACGAGCACTACCAGGAGATGCTCGCCGCCGGTGTCGCCCGCGAGGTGGCCCGGTCGGTGCTGCCGGTCGGCCTGTTCTCCTCCATGTACGCGACCTGCAACGCCCGCTCCCTGATGCACTTCCTCGGTCTGCGCACCCAGCACGAACTGGCCAAGGTGCCGTCGTTCCCGCAGCGGGAGATCGAGATGGTCGGCGAGAAGATGGAGGCGGAGTGGGCCAAGCTCATGCCGCTCACGCACGCCGCCTTCAACGCCAACGGCCGCGTCGCGCCGTAGCGCGGCACACATGTACGGTCAGCCTCCCGAAGTGTCCGTATTGCGGCATTTGGAGAAGTTCATCTAGCCTGATCAAACGGACCCGGCACTGCTTGAACCCCCGAGCAGGCAGTGCCGGGTTCCGCATATGTCCCCACTTGCCCGGCACCCCACGGGCAGACCGCGCATGACGCAGCGAGTAGCGTGTTACCCATGGCTCCGACCTCGACTCCGCAGACCCCCTTCGGGCGGGTCCTCACCGCCATGGTCACGCCCTTCACGGCGGACGGCGCACTTGACCTCGACGGCGCGCAGCGGCTCGCCACGCACCTGGTGGACGCAGGCAACGACGGCCTGATCATCAACGGCACCACCGGCGAGTCGCCCACCACCAGCGACGCGGAGAAATCGGACCTCGTACGAGCCGTGCTGGAGGCGGTCGGCGACCGCGCCCACGTCGTCGCCGGAGTCGGCACCAACGACACCCACCACAGCATCGAGCTGGCCCGCGCCGCCGAGCAGGTGGGCGCACACGGCCTGCTGGTCGTCACCCCGTACTACAACAAGCCCCCCCAGGAGGGCCTGTACCGGCACTTCACGGCCGTCGCCGACGCCGCCGAGCTCCCGGTCATGCTCTACGACATCCCCGGCCGCAGCGGCGTCCCGATCAACACCGAGACACTCGTCCGCCTCGCCGAGCACCCCAGAATCGTCGCCAACAAGGACGCCAAGGGCGACCTGGGCCGCGCTAGCTGGGCCATCGCCCAGTCGGGCCTCGCCTGGTACTCCGGCGACGACATGCTCAACCTGCCCCTGCTCTCGGTGGGCGCGGTCGGCTTCGTCTCGGTCGTCGGCCACGTGGTCACCCCCGACCTGAGAGCTCTGGTGGAGGCCTTCGTCTCCGGCGAGGTCCAGAAGGCGACCGAGATCCACCAGAAGCTGCTCCCGGTCTACACCGGCATGTTCCGCACCCAGGGCGTCATGACCGCCAAGGCCGCGCTCACGCTCCAGGGCCTGCCCGGCGGGCCCCTGCGCCCGCCCATGGTCGAGCTCACGCCCGAGGAGATTGCCCAGCTCAAGATCGATCTTGCTGCCGGCGGGGTACAGCTCTGACATCAGACTTCGCGCGGGACTGCCGCGCGCCAAGGCTCCACAACTGAAAACCAACCGAATGAGCGGGCCACCGGTGCCCGCACCCCACAACGACAACTGCTTCTGCACGAACGTCACGCGCGCCACGTGCCCACCGGTACGTGGCGCGTGTGGTGAGGAGAGTCTTTTGAGTCATCCGCATCCTGAACTGGGCCGGCCCCCGACGCTCCCCGAAGGCGGACTGCGGGTCACCCCGCTCGGTGGCCTCGGCGAGATCGGCCGCAACATGACGGTCTTCGAGTACGGCGGCCGTCTGCTGATCGTCGACTGCGGTGTGCTCTTCCCCGAGGAGGAGCAGCCCGGAATCGACCTGATCCTGCCGGACTTCTCGTCCATCAGGGACCGCCTCGACGACATCGAGGGCATCGTCCTCACCCACGGCCACGAGGACCACATCGGCGGCGTCCCCTTCCTCCTCCGCGAGAAGCCGGACATCCCGCTGATCGGCTCCAAGCTGACCCTCGCCCTCATCGAGGCGAAGCTCCAGGAGCACCGCATCCGCCCGTACACCCTCGAGGTCGCCGAGGGGAACCGGGAGCGCATCGGCCCCTTCGACTGCGAGTTCGTCGCGGTCAACCACTCCATCCCGGACGCCCTGGCCGTGGCCATCCGCACGCCGGCCGGCATGGTGGTCCACACGGGCGACTTCAAGATGGACCAGCTCCCGCTGGACAACCGCCTGACCGATCTGCACGCGTTCGCGAGGCTGAGCCAGGAGGGCATCGACCTCCTGCTCTCGGACTCCACCAACGCCGAGGTCCCCGGTTTCACCCCGCACGAGCGCGACATCTCCAACGTGCTGCGCCAGGTCTTCGCGAGCGCCCGCAAGCGGATCATCGTGGCGAGCTTCGCCAGCCACGTCCACCGCATCCAGCAGATCCTGGACGCGGCGCACGAGTACGGCCGGCGGGTCGCCTTCGTCGGCCGCTCGATGGTCCGCAACATGGGCATCGCCCGTGACCTGGGCTACCTGAAGGTCCCGCCGGGCCTGGTGGTCGACGTCAAGACGCTCGACGACCTCCCGGACCACGAGGTGGTCCTGGTCTGCACGGGTTCCCAGGGCGAGCCCATGGCCGCGCTCTCGCGCATGGCCAACCGCGACCACCAGATCAGGATCGTCGAGGGCGACACCGTCATCCTGGCGTCGTCACTGATCCCCGGGAACGAGAACGCGGTGTACCGCGTGATCAACGGCCTGACCCGCTGGGGCGCGAACGTCGTCCACAAGGGCAATGCCAAGGTGCATGTCTCCGGGCACGCGTCCGCGGGCGAGCTGCTGTACTTCTACAACATCTGCCGTCCGAAGAACCTGATGCCGGTGCACGGCGAATGGCGCCACCTGAGGGCCAACGCCGAGCTGGGCGCCCTGACCGGCGTCCCGCACGACCGGATCGTGATCGCCGAGGACGGCGTGGTCGTCGACCTCGTCGAGGGCAAGGCGAAGATCTCCGGCAAGGTCCAGGCCGGTTATGTGTACGTCGACGGGCTCTCCGTGGGCGACGTCGGCGAGCCGGCCCTCAAGGACCGGAAGATCCTCGGCGACGAGGGCATCATCTCGGTCTTCGTGGTCATGGACTCGTCCACCGGCAAGATCACCGGCGGCCCGCACGTCCAGGCCCGCGGTTCCGGCATCGAGGACTCGGCCTTCGCGGACGTCATCCCGAGGATCACGGAAGCACTGGAGCGGTCAGCCCAGGACGGGGTCGTGGAGCCCCACCAGCTCCAGCAGCTTGTCCGCCGCACCCTCGGCAAGTGGGTCTCGGACACGTATCGGCGCAGGCCGATGATCCTCCCTGTCGTGGTGGAGGTCTGACCCGCGTACGACCTCTCGTCCGCGTGCACCTGGGGCGGGGCACCTCGATTTGCATCGGGGCGCCCCGCTCCAGTACGTTTACGGCTCCGCCCGACTGGGAACGCAAGTCCTTCATGCGCTGGACACGGCCTCCCGGAGCCGGGTGGACAAACCGACTCAGAACTTCTGATAAAGTCGGAGCCGCCGGAAAGGGAAACGCGAGAGCGGAAACCTGGAAAGCACCGAGGAAATCGGGTCGAGAAAAGATCTGATAGAGTCGGAAACGCAAGACCGAA
>NZ_JBEXLP010000129.1:0-15056 GCF_040610035.1 Streptomyces sp. NPDC004542 | reverse complement strand
CCGGCGATGTCGGAGATCTTCATCGTCGAAGGAGACTCCGCCGGCGGCTCGGCCACGACGGACGGCAGACACCGTCCGCGGACGGCACCGCCGGCGACGGCGACACCGCCCGCCAGGCCACCGCCCGCGCCGGTCAGGGCAGTCTGCGCGCCGGACTGCTGCGCACCGCCTGGACCCACATCGGCGGCGACCGGGTCGAGGGCGACAAGATCGTCATCCACGCCGACGGGGAACGCGGCGTGGTCCTGCGCGCCGTGGCCGCCGGCATCGTGGACACCGTCCGGCGCACCTTCCAGCCGCCGCCCCGCTGGGACGACGTCGTCGCCGACGCCTGGCAGCGCCGCTCGGTCGTGCTGCGCGGCCCCGGCGGCGCCGGCAAGACCGCCGCGGCCGTCCGACTGCTGATGTCCGCCCGGGCCACCACGTTCTACCTGCTGGACTCGGTCGCCGAACTCACCCGGCTGACCGAGCTCACACAGCTCGGCCGCGGCGCGGGCCTGCTGCTCGACCGGCCCGTCGACCTCGGCGAGTTACGCGGCTCCCAACTGGCCGGCCTCGAGGACCTGCTGCTCCAGGCCGGCGCCCACCTGGTGCTGATCGCCGGACCGGAGGCGGAACTCGGCCACGGCGTCGGCGAGTACGTCCAGCGCATCGGCCGCCCCGACCCCCTGCACGACGTGCTCGTGGCCCACCTGGCGCACCGGCTCGGCGAGACCGACGCCGAACGCGCCCTCGCCGCGACGGGCGTGCGGGACCTGTGCGAGGAACTCCTCGACCTGGGCGCCGCCTGCCGCGACGCCGCCCGGCTCGCCGAGGTCATCGGGCACGAGCACGGCGCCGGCGTCATCGACCTGGAACGGGTCCGCGCCCGGATGGACCAGACCGGCGGCGAAGGTCCCGAGGAGTGGTTCGAGGGGCTCGGCGACACCGGGCTGCGCACCCACGCCGTCGCCCTCGCCGTCCTCGGCGGACTGCCCCAGGAGTACGTCGCCATGGCCGCGAGCACCCTCCTGGACCGCTTCCGCAGCGACCGGGGCGTGCTGGCCGCCAGCGTCGAGCAGGGGCCCGTACCGCTGCGCCGGGACCCCTTCAGCCAGTCCCGCCGGATGCTCGACGAGAAGCTGCGCGCCCGCACCGTCACCGCCGTCACCCGGGGCGACAACGGCTGGCTGCCGTGCACCGTCGCCGAGTACCGCAACCCCGACTACCCGGCGCGGATCATCCGGCACGCCTGGTCGCAGTACACCATCCAGGGCGAACTCCTCGACTGGCTGGCCGACCTGGTCGACAAGCCCTCGCAGCAGGTGCGCAGTTTCGCCGGGACCGCGCTCGGCCTGATCGCCACCGAGTCCTTCGACGCCGTCAGCACCCTGGTCCTCCCCGGGTGGATCCGCGACAAGGACAGCGGGGAACAGCGCCGCGAGGCCGTCGCCTACGCCCTGCGCGTCTGCGCCCGCGACCCCGGTCTGCGGCCCGGGGTGCGCGCCCTCGTCGAGGGCTGGTGCCTCGGCGGACCCTGGCAGTTCCAGGCAGCCGCCGCCCGCGCCTACGGCCTGTGCCTCGGCGGCGCCGACCTGCCCACCGCCCTCCAGGCCCTCACCCGTCTCGGCACCGTCGACTCCGTCCAGGTCGCCGTCGCGATCGGTGACGCCGTCTCCGACCTGATGGAGGACGACGTCCGGGCCAACGCCCCCGCGGTCCTGCGCGCCCTGGCCGAGATGGCGCACGAACCGAAGAGCCGCCACACGGGACACCTGGCCTTCCTGATCCTCGCCAACGCCCTGGTCGCCGACGAGCCGCCGGCCGGCGGACTGCCCGGACGCAGCCGCCCCACCCTGCTCGGCCTGGCCGCCGACAGCCCGCCCGGCGGCGAACTGCGCCGCCTCATCGGTTACCTGTGGGCGGAGGCGATCAGTGGCGGGGTCTACTCCGAACCGGCCGGCAACGTCCTGGAGGGCTGGGCCGCCCAGGCGGAGACCGACCCGGAACTGCTCGGTGACCTCGTCCGCGTCCTGGTCGACGACGTCGCCACCCGCTCGCCGCGCGCCCGTCAGCTCCTCCAGCGCCACACCGCCCACTGGACCGACCGCGACCGCTTCCGTCCCCTGCCCCGCACGGCGGCCGTCCTCGGTGCCGCCCTGCGGGCCGCGCCGCCCGCTCGACCCACTCAGCCAGGAGGTGGCCGGTGAACGACCCGGTCTCGTTGATCGTCAACCGGACGCCGGTGCCCCGCATGGCACTGGGGCCCACCAAGGCGACCCAGCCGCACCTCGCGGTGGTGTACGCCACCGCGTCCGGCGAGGTGGAGTGCTTCGACGGCCGCCCGATGACCCCCTCGCAGCAGGTGTTCTCCAGGTACCGCACGCGCTACGAGGTCGATCTGCGCCCCCGGCAGCGCAGCGCCGTCCTCGGCCGCAACCCGCTGGTCTCCCGCGACGGCGTGCACGCCTTCGAGGTGAAGGTCGACTTCGCCTTCCGCGTCGACGGCTGGGAGGGCGCCAAGGCCGTGGTGCGTTCCGGTATCGACAATCCGCTGCCCCTGGTGCACAACTACCTCACCAGTCTCTTCCACGGCGCCGGACAGCGCTTCGCCATCGAGGACTCCTTCGGCCTCCAGCACTACCTCAACCAGAGGTGCGGCCGGCAGGTCACCCTCGCGGAGGGCCTGATCGTGTACGGCTGCCAGGTGACCGTACGGCCCGACGACAAGTCCAAGATCTACCTGGAGTCCCTGATCGAGGCCGGCCGGCGCGAGGCCCTCGGCCAGGCCGAGCACGTGCCCGACATGGGCGAGGTCCTGCGCCGGGGCCAGCTCGACGCCAAGAAGCAGGAACTGGAGATAGCGGCCACCGCCCGGCAGGCGGCCGCGCTGGAGAACACCCTCACCACCAGTGAGGGCCTGATCCGGCACTACCTGATCACGCATCCGGAGGACGCCGCCGGCGCCTTCGAGATGATGCGCAAACTGGAGGAGGCCCGGTTCGCCACCACCGAGCTGCAGAACCAGCGCGCCCTCGGCCTGCTCCAGCTGATGGCCGAGAAGAACCTCGTGCAGGCCGGAGACCTCGACGCGACGCGGCAGCTGCTGACCGACGCCGTCGGCCGGGCCACCGGCGGCGAGGCCCAGCTGCCGCCCGCCGCCACCCCGCAGCTCACCGGCGCCCGGCCCTGGGACGCCCCGCCGGCCCAGCTGTCCGCGGCACGCGCCGCCGCGCCCGCCCAGGCCCCGCCGGCGTACACCCCCACGCAGACCCAGCCCACGTACACCCCGCCCGGGCCCACCGGCCCGGCCGCCGCCGCACCCTACGGCGAGTCCCCCGGCTCCACCGTGGCCGGCGACCCCGTCCCGCCCTACGCCGGACGGCCCGCCACCCCCGCCTACACCGCCCTGATCTACCTGGTCCTCGACGAGTCCCTGGACCGCACCTGCCTGGAGGAGCTCAACCGGGGCCTGAGCGACCTGCACTCCGCGCTCTCCTCCGCCCCGGAACTCTCCACCACGCTCCGGCTGTCCGTCCTCGGCATGGCCGCCACCACCGAACCCCGGCTCCAGCTCGAGACGGTCACGCCCGGTACCCGCACCCCCGTCCTCACCGGGCGGCCGGGGCTGTCGTACGCGCACGCCTTCCAGCTGCTGAGCACCGTCCTCGGGCAGGACGTCGGCGTGGTCAAGGCCGAGGGCGCGCAGGTGCTGCGGCCCATCGTCCACTTCGTCACCGGCGGCACGCCCGAGGAGGGCAACGGCTGGCGCGACGCCCACCGCACGCTGACCGACACCACCGGCAACCCGGCGGCGCCGCACGTCATCGCGCTGGGCCTGGGCCGCGCCGACACGTTCGCGATCCGCGCCGCGGCCACCCGGCCCGAGTTCGCCTTCATGGCGCCGCCCCACCAGGACGCCGTGTCCGCCGCGCACAGCTGTGCCGCCTTCCTGCGCGACAGCGTCGTCGGCTACGCCCGCCGGATCGCCGCCGGCGACCCCCAGTTCGCGGTCGGTCCGCCCGACGGCTTCCGGCGGGCCGAGGACGCGTTCTGACCCGCCCGGCCAGGTTCCACGACCCAGCCAGTTCCCACCACGCAAGAACGGAAAGACGATGATGGAAAGCAACCGGGGGCACTTGCTCCCCATCTACGTCCTCGCCGACGAGTCGGGCTCGATGACCGACCACATAGACGAGCTCAACGACGGTCTGCGCTCGCTGCACCAGGCGCTGCTCGGCGAACCGATGGCCGCCGCCAAGGTGCGCTTCTCGGTGCTCGGCTTCTCCGACGACGTGGTCGAGCGGGTCCACCTGGTCGACCTGCGCAGCGCGGGCGAGTTCCCGCGGCTGCGCACCCGCGGCATGACCAGCTACCGCAACGCCTTCGAGGACCTGATCGTGCGCATCCCGGGCGATGTGAACACCCTCAAGCGCGAGGGCTACCAGGTGCACCGGCCGGCCGTGTTCTTCCTCAGCGACGGACTGCCCAACCACAACGAGGACTGGCACGACGCGCACCGCCGTCTCACCGACCGGGGCACCACCCTCGGCGCGCCGAACATCATCGCCTGCGGCATCGTGGACGCCGACGCGCAGACCATCAACGAGGTCGCCACCCAGCCGCAGTTCGGCTTCATCGTGAACAAGGGCGTCGACGTCGGCAGCGCCATCGCCAAGTTCTGCACGGCCCTCACCCAGAGCGTGATCCGCTCCGGGCGGTCACTGGGTTCGCCGTCCCCGGAACTGGTGGTGGACAAGCCGGAAGGCTTCACCGTCGCGATCGATGTGATCTGACGTGGCCATGTTTTCGCACCGCCGGTCCGACGACGACCCGGGGGAGCGGCGGCGCGTTCCGCCGCCCGGCCCGGCCCCGGACCTGTACCCCAGGGAAACCGCCGGACCCGGTCCGGCCGGCCGGCCCGGCGAGGCCGGCCACGCCCCGGTCCCCGGCGACCCCTACGGCCACGGCGGGCAGCCGGGGGCCCAGGACTGGCCGCCCGGCGTGCCGTCCGTGCGGACACCGGCGGCCGCGACCGCGCCCGCACCCCCCCGGGGAGAGCTCGCCGACGCCTGGCGGCCGCTCTCCGTGGACGGCGCCGTCCCCGCCTTCGACCCCAGGCCGCCCACCGGCGGGCTGTCGTACCGCCCCGACACCGTCTGCGACGGCTGGTCGACCAGCGCGCTGGACCTGCGGCTGGCCTCGGTGCGCGGCTACGCCCACCGGGCCGAGGGCCGGCCCCGCGAGGACGACGCGGCGGCGGCCTGGGACGAACTCACCGGCACCGTCGTGTTCGCCGTCGCCGACGGCGTCTCCGACGCGCGCGAGCCGCACATCGGCTCCCAGCTGGCCTGCCGCAGCGCGGTAGACGAACTCCTCGCCCAGGTGCGGGCGAGCGGCGGATCCGTCACCGACTGGCGCAAGCTGCTCGGCAACGTCCACTGGCAGCTGGTCGAGCAGGCCCGCCGCATCCTGCGGGCGCAGGACACCCCGAGCGTGGACGACACCGCCGCGCTGCTGGCCACCACCCTGGTCGCCGGGGCGGCCACCCCCACCGCGGAGGGGGTGCGGGTGGTCCTGGTGTCGGTGGGCGACTCCGGGGTCTGGGTGATCAAGAACCAGGAGGTGTACCCGCTCAAGGGCGGGAAGTCGTTCGGCGCGGACGGGCTGCTCTCCTCGTCCGTCCGGCCGATGCCGTACGTGCCCGCCGACGCCGCGCCGTTCGAGTACCTGCTGGACCAGGGCAGCGTCCTGCTGGTCGGCACGGACGGCTTCGGCGACCCCCTCGGTGACGGGCGGGGCGCGGTGGCCCGGCTGTGCGTGCAGGAACTGTCCCGGCCGCTGCCACCGCTGGCCTTCGCCTACACGCTCGACTTCTACCGCGAGACCTTCGACGACGACCGCACCCTGGTGGCCCTGTGGCCGCGCGGAGGGGCACCGGGAGCGGTGCGATGAACGACGTCAGGGTGCCCTGGACACCCGCCGAGCACCTGGGCGACTATCCCGCGCACCGCCTGGGCGGCGGCGGCCAGGGCATCGTGTACGGGGTGCCGGACCCGCACGGGAAGTTCCCCGGGCAGTCCCTGGTCTACAAGGAGTACCTGCCGGACGTCCCGTACGACGGCGACGTGCTGTACGACATGGTCTGCTTCCGCCAGCTCCTCGACCCGGCCGGCCGCGCCTTCCTGGACGACCGGCTGACCTGGCCGATGGTGCTGGTGTACCGGGACGCCACGCCCACCGATCCGCGGCCCTCGCGCAACCCGCGGACCGCGCTCACCGGCTTCCTCATGCGGCGGGTGGGCCCGGAGCACGAGCTGCACAGTCCCGTCCTGAACGGGGTCAAGCAGCAGGCGATGGAGTTCCTGCTCAACGACGACTCCTACAGCGCCCGCATCGGGCTGCCCGTCGACGACGCGCGGCGCCTGGAGCTGCTGCTCGATCTCGCCCGCACCGTGGAGCGGCTGCACGGGCACGGCGTGGCGGTGGGCGACCTGTCGCCCAAGAACGTCCTGTTCACCCTGCGCGGGCAGGCGCGCTGCCTGCTGATCGACTGCGACTCCATGCGCTTCCGGGGCAAGGACGTGCTCGCGCAGGTGGACACCCCGGAGTTCGAGGTGCCGGCCGCGGAGAAGGCCACCGCCACGGTCGCCACGGACTCCTACAAGTTCGGGCTGCTGGCCGCACGGGTGTTCAACCGCAGCCAGGAGAGCAAGGACCTCGCCCCGCTCAGGGCCGTCTCCACCCAGCTCGCGAACCTCGCGGCGCGCGCCCAGAACCAGGACCCGCAGCGGCGGCCCCGGCTCGCCGAGTGGATACCCGTGCTGGAACTGGAGCACGGCCGGGTCAGGCACGCCACCCCGCCGCCGGTCGTCACCCCGGATCCGAATCCGTCGCAGTCGCCGACCGTGACCGCGCCGACTCCGACCGCGCCGACCCCCGTCCACATCCCGTCGACCCGTCCGCGGCAGCCCGCCTCGACGGGCAGCCGGTGGTTCGGCTGGCTGCTGGCCGCGCTGCTGGTCGGAGTGGTCGGCGGATACGCTGCGACCCACGTGGACGGCTCGGCCGGCGCGGCCGGGTCGGACGGTTCCTCGTCCTCGCCGCTCCCGGGGACGCCCAGCGAGAGCACGTTGACCGACGGCGGCTCGGACACCGGCGAGAACTCCCCGGACCCCACCGACGGGGCGACCCCCTCCGGCGTGGCCGTGGCCTCCTGGGCCACCGTCGACTACTCCCAGGTCGCCGACGAGGACGGCGCCGAGGACGTGGCCAGGATGTTCGCCCGCTTCTTCGGCGCGATCAACGAACACCGCTACGACACCGCGCTGAAGTACTACGACCCGGACACCGGCGTGGTCGACCTCGGCTCCGCGTCCTCCCGCAGCAAGTGGAAGGAGGTCATGTCCACCACGAAGGACACCGACTTCGTGCTCGGCGGCCTGTCCTCGGACGGCCGGTACACCCTGGCCACCCTCGGCTTCACCAGCCACCAGGACGCGGGCTACGGCCCCGCGGGCAGCCCCGACGACACCTGCGACCAGTGGACGATCACCTACCAGCTGACCGACTCGGACGGCTACCGGATCTACAAGGCGCCGCGGGACGGGGTGAGTTACACATCGTGCTGAGCGATACCGCGTCGGGGCTCACCCGCCGAACGCCTGCCGCTTCAGGTGGTCCACCGAGCGCACCAGCAGCGCCTGGCGGCCTGTCATGATCCAGCCCTGCGACCGCCACTGCTCCAGGACGCGGCTCACCGTGCGCCGTGAGGTCAGGAGCAGGCCGGCCAGGTCGTCCTGGGAGAGGGCGAGGCCGATGCGGTGGCCGGTGCCGTCGGGGTCCGGGTGGCCGCAGCGCTCGACCAGGTCCAGCAGGAGGACGGCGAGCCGGGCCGGTACCGGCTCGGTGATGCCGGCGCGCTGCAGGTCGGCCTCGCGCAGGCGCTGCGAGAGGGTCTGTTCCAGGGCCGCGGCGACACCCGGGCGGGACCGGGCGAGCACCTGGAAGCGGGGGGCGGACAGGTTCAGCAGGTCGGCCGAGGTGGCCGTGACCAGCGAGGCGGAGCGGCGCCCGCGCTCCACCGCGGCCTGCTCGCCGAGGAGTTCGCCGGGACCGCGCAGCGCGAGCAGGGCGCGGTAGCCGGCGTGCGACTGGGCGACCACCTTGATCCAGCCGTGCAGCAGGACCACCAGGTGGTCCGAGTCCTCGCCCTGGGTCAGGAACTGCCGGTCCGCCGGTAACGACACCCGGGTGGCCGCCCGCAGCAGCGCGGCCCGGTCGTCCGGGTCGAGGGCCGCCCAGAAGGGGGCGGGACGGATCGTCACGGCGCCTCGCCTCCCGTCGACGTCCACCGATGCACCGGAACGGCATCAGTGTGGCCCCGCCGCATCCTTGTGAAACCTGCCCGGGCCGGTGAATTCGGCCCGTGACCGTACGGCGCCGGAGTGCTTCCTGTTCCTCCAGGGGCTACCGCGCGGTAACCGCTTGCCCCTACGCTGCCGCCAACTCCGCTACCTCGAAGGGGATTTCACGTGCGTACGGTCAGACGGCTGGCGGCGCTGCTCGGTGCGGCCGCGATGGTACTGGTGGGACCCGGTAACGCCCACGCGGCGTCGGGGAAGTTCTCCGAGACGACCGCGATCGGTACGCACAACGCGTACGACAAGTCCAAGTACACGTACTTCGCCCAGGCGTTGGACTCGGGGGCCTCGCTGCTCGAACTCGACGTCTACGCCGACAGCCTGAGCCACCGCTGGCGGGTCAGCCACAGCAACCCGCTGGGCAACGACAACAACTGCGAGTACGCCAGCACACCGAGCGACCTGTACAGCAAGCAGCGCAACCAGGACCTCGGCAGCTGCCTGGACAACATCGCCGCCTGGAACCAGCTCCACCCCGACCACGCGCCGATCGTGTTCAAGGTCGAGATGAAGGCCGGCTTCAACGACAACGCCGGTCTCGGCCCCGACGAGTTCGACTCGCTGGTCGCCTCGAAGCTGGGCGGCAGCGTCTACAAGCCCTCCGACCTGCTCGGTTCCACGTACTCCACCCTGGACGCGGCGGCCAAGGCGAACGCGTGGCCCGGCCGGGACGCCCTGAAGGGCAAGTTCCTCTTCGAGCTGATCCCCGGCACGGTGGAGGAGTCCAACCCCTTCGACAGCTACTGGACCGACGAGGAGTACGGCGACCACCTGCGGGACCTGTACGCGGCCGGGAACATCTCGGCGGCCCAGGCCTTCCCCGCGGTGCTCGGCGCCGCGAGCGGCGACCCGCGCACCAGCCGCTACGACGCCTCGATCCGGCCGTGGTTCGTGTTCTTCGACGGTGACGCGGCGGCCTACGTCACCAACGGCTGGGCCACGTCCTTCTACTCCACCAACCACTACATCCTGATCATGACGGACGCGGCCGGCGTCTCCCCGGCCATCTCCTCGACCGACCCGACGGACGCCGAGGTCGCGGCCCGGCTGTCCCTGCTGGCGGCGGACCACGCCAGCATCATCACCTCCGACTGGTCGGCGAAGCCGGCCTCGGTGCTGGGGTCGGTGACGACCCGGGGCTGACGGGCGCGAGCCGGAATTCCGGGGCCGGGGCCGGATCACGCGTGCCGAGGCGGGGCATAAGCCAGTCAACTCCTGTCACCCCACGGACACTCAGGAAGTTCCCCCATGGTGCACGGCATCGACGTGAGCGCGTTCCAGTCCTCCTCGTACGGTACCGACGGTCTCTCCTTCGTCTTCATCAAGGCGACGGAGGGCCGTTCGTACGTCAACCCCAGACTCTCCGCCCAGACGAAGACCGCCCGGGACGCCGGCCTGGTCGTCGGCTTCTACCACTTCCTGTGGCCCGGCAACCTCACCGCCCAGGCCGAGTACTTCCTCCAGCACGCCCCCGAGAAGGCCGGCGACATCCTCGCCGTCGACTGGGAGACGACCGGCGAGGGGACGCACGCGAGCAACGCGGAGAAGGACCGGTTCATCCGGAAGCTCAAGGAGTTGCGGCCGCACAACCGGGTCGTGCTCTACGCGAACCGTGACTTCTGGCTGAACGTGGACACCACCTCGTACGCCGGTGACGGCCTCTGGATCGCCGACTACGTCACCGCGGGCAAACCCCGCATCACGGCCAAGTGGCGTTTCCACCAGTACAGCAGCGAACCCCACGACAAGGACGTGGCCGACTTCGCGAGCACGGCGGCGCTCCGGGAGTGGGCCAAGGGCACGTGATCCGGTTGGCGAGGCCACGCAGGCGCGCTGCCCGTAGGATCCGGGTGTGGGAGACAACCGCCAACCAGCAGGGCCGGACCGCCTGACGATCACCCGCTCGTCCGTCGACGGCGCCGACGTCGTCACCGTGCGCGGGGAGATCGATCACGACACCGGTGATCCGCTCCGCCAGGCCCTGGACATCTCCGTCGGCCGCTCCGCCCCGCGGGTCGTGGTGGACCTCGGCGGGGTGACGTTCATGGACTCCAGCGGCATCAACATCCTGATCGCCGCGCACCACGCCGCCCAGGCGGCCGGAGGATGGCTGCGCCTGGCCGCCCCGACCGGATCCGTCCTGCGCACCATGCGGCTCGTCGGCCTCGACACGGTCATCGCCTGCCACCCCACGCTCCGCGAGGCCCTCGACGCCTGACTCCGCGGCCGTCGCGCGCCCGCGGGTGTGGGCGGACAGGCGTGGACAGGCGTGGACAGGCATGGACAGGCATGGACAGGCGTGGGTGGGCGTCCCGGGGTACCCGGAGGACATGAAACTGCGTCTTCCGGGGCGGAAAGACCCCCACGGCAGTGACGAGGTCCCCTCGCCCGAGGAGGCGGGGCCCGGCCCCGAGGTCGAGCGGCGGGCACCGGACGCGCCGACGAAGCTGCCCGGGCACGCGTGGAAGGCGGTGCTCAGGGGCAGCCTGCGGGAGTTCCAGGACGACGAGCTGACCGACCGGGCCGCGGCGCTGACCTACTACGGCGTGCTGTCGCTCTTCCCCGCCCTGCTGGTGCTCGTCTCCCTGCTCGGGATCACCGGGAGGTCGGTGACCGACAAGGTGCTGGTCAACCTCAGGCAGCTCACTCCCGGCTCGGCCCGTGACATCATCACCCGGGCCGTCGAGCAGCTGCAGGACAACGCCGGCACCGGCTCGCTCGTGGCCGTCCTCGGCCTCGTGCTGGCGGTGTGGTCGGCGTCCGGCTACGTCGCGGCGTTCATCCGCGCGGCCAACCGGGTCTACGACATGCCCGAGGGCCGCCCGGTGTGGAAGGTCCTTCCGGTGCGGGTCGGCCTGACGGTCGTCCTGATGCTGCTCGCGGTGGCCAGTGCGCTGATCGTGGTCTTCACCGGGGGGCTGGCCCGTCAGGCCGGCCGGGCGCTCGGGATCGGCGACACCGCGCTGACGGTGTGGTCGGTCGCCAAGTGGCCGGTGCTGGTGCTCCTGGTCACGTTCATGATCGCGATCCTGTACTGGGCGGCCCCGAACGCCAAGGTGAAGGGCTTCCGGTGGATCACCCCGGGCAGCTTCCTCGCCCTGCTGATCTGGATGGCCGCCTCCACCGGGTTCGCGTTCTACGTCGCGAACTTCGGCTCGTACAACAAGACGTACGGCACCATGGCCGGGGTCATCGTCTTCCTGGTCTGGCTGTGGATCAGCAACCTCGCCATCCTGCTCGGCCTGGAGTTCGACGCCGAGACGGTACGGCAGCGGGCGATCACCGGCGGCCTGCCCCCGGACAAGGAGCCCTACACCGAGCCCCGCGACACCCGGAAGTGGGACGAGGAGGACCTGCGCCGGCTGGACGACCCCTGAACCCCGAGCAGGACAGGTCCCGTCACCATCCGGTCCGGGAGCGGCAAGCAATACCCGGATATCACGTTCATTCTTCCTGGCACGTTCAGCTCGATGCCGACCGCACGGGCCATGGCGGTCTTCCTCCAGCTGAGTTGAGTGGAGCAGGCTCGCCAAGAAGGAATACCGGTCAACAGGCCTGAGTCAAACCGACTCAAGTCTTATCCACCCTCTCCATGCAAGGCTCCCGTGACCTGCGCCTATGCCGGGACTTCGCACAGCTGCACCAGTCCCCCCACGATCGCGTCGATCTCCCGGGCGCACTCCTCCAGCGCCTCACGGGACCTCCCCCAGGGGTCCGCAACATCGTCCTGGCGGGGCGGGACCGGGGCGACGCGGCCCCGGCGGGCGGCGGCGGCCGCGACCACGCCGGCGAAACCGCCCGGGCCCTGGGACCACCCGTCCTGCTCCGCCCGCCCGCCGGCCAGCCGCACGAACTCCTTCAGGGTGAAGCAGCGCCGCAGGGCCGACGGCGCCAGCCGTACGGCCGCCTCGCGGTGCTCCCGGGCGAGCCCGAGCACCACCGCCGCGCCCAGCACGAGCGGGGCGGTGAGCCGCTGCGAGACGAAACCGGATCCGTCGCCACCCAGCCGCTCCAGCACCGCCCGGGTGGCGTGTTCCATGCCCGCACCGGGCCGCGCCCGGGTACCGGCGCTCTGCGCCCGCACCGCCGAACCCGGCGGCAGCCGAGCGGCCAGCAGCCGCTCGGCGAGCACCGAGCGGTGCACGTTGCCGGTGCAGACGAACAGGACCCGGGTCACCTCTCACCCGCCGCCCGCGCCCCGGCCGGCACGACCGGCTCACCGGGGGGAACCGACGGCCGGGGCGCGGGCAGCTCGCCGTAGTCCCGGTGGTCGTAGCCGCCGCCCTTGGGGACCGGAGCCATGCTGAAGACGGTGCCCAGGGGGCGCACGCCCACCCGCTCCAGCGATTCCGCGGCGGTGCGCACCCGGTCCCGCTTGGTGCGGGCGGCGCGGACGACGAGCAGCGTGCCCTGGGCGAGCGAGGCGAGTCCCACCGTGTCGGCGACCGGCAGCAGCGGCGCGGTGTCGACGATCACCGCCTCGTGGAACTCCGCCAGCTCCGTCAGCACCTCCGCCATGCGCGCCGAGGCGAGCAGCTCCGTGGGGTTCGGCGGTACGGCGCCGCTGGCCAGCACCGACAGCCCGCCCGCGACCTGCTGCATGACGTCCGCGACACGCGCCCGCCCGATGAGCACGGTGGTCAGGCCGGCGTCCTGGACGAGGCCGAAGGCCGGGGCCACGCAGGGACGGCGCAGGTCCGCGTCCACCAGGCAGGTGGAGACGCCCGCCTCGGCCAGGGAGAGGGCGAGGTTCACCGCGGTGTTGGTCTTGCCCTCACCGGGCACCGAACTCGTCACCACGATGATCCGCGGCGGGTTGTCGACCTGCGAGAACTGCAGGTTGGTGCGCAGCTTGCGGAAGGCCTCGGCGCGCCGGGAGTGCCCGCCGGCGGTGACGAGAGGCTGCTTGGGCGCGGTCCTGTCGTACGGGATGACGCCGAGCCCCGGCAGTCCGGTGAACTCGCCCAGCGCCTCGGCCGTCTTGAGCGTGGTGTCGAGCGTCTCGCGCAACGCGACGACACCGGCACCGAGCAACAGGCCGCCGAGCAGACCCGCGGCCAGGTTCAGCAGCGGGCGGGGCGCGACCGGGACGGCGGGCGGGACGGCTTCCTGGGTGATCCGGAGGGACACGGGGGAGGTCCCCCCACCGGACCGGCTCTTCGGCTCGGCGCCGGACACGCCCTTGGGCGTCTCCAGCCGCTCCACGACCTCGGTGAACCGCTCCGCCACGGCGTTGGCGATCCGCGCCGCGCGCCGGGGCTCGGTGTCCCGGACGGTGATGTCGATGAGCACGGTGTCGAGCGGGGCCTGGGCGGTGATCCGGGACGCCAGCTCCTCCGGCGTGGCGCGCAGTCCCAGCCTCTCCAGCACCGGCACGGTCACCTGACGGGTCGTCACGATGCGGGCGTACGACTGCACCCGCGCCTGCGAGAAGCTCTGACCCTGGCTCAGCTGGGCGGTGTCACCCCCGTCTCGCGTGGCGACGAACAGCTGGGTTCCGGCTTCGTAGACCGGGGCGCTCAGGCTCGTCGCGGCGAGTGCCGCACCGACCGCGAGGACCAGGCAGACGACGACGGTCGGCCAGCGTCTGGCAAGAGCCTTCAGAAAGCCGTGGAGATCCAAGCCGCACCCCTCATCGAAATCATCGGGCCGAGGGAACCACCCGGATGGGTACATTCCGTTCCCTGTGGACGCAGCCGACCCTAGGGAGTCGCACGCACCGAACGGGGGAGCCACCCGCATACGGGGCCACCGCGGGCACCACCACTACCCCATCCGGTGACTCCTCGGCCGCGTTGCACCAACGGACGCCTTATATCCCACTTTTTCCTTGTATCAAGATCTCGGCGACGGCCGACGCCGCCGTCCGGCCCGGACGGAAGTCGAGGAGAGTGCACATGACGAGATCGCCCCGATGGCGAGGCGCCCTGGCATCGGCCGCATCGGCCGCCGTGCTCCTCGCGGCGCCGCTGGTGGGCGCGCAGACCGCGCACGCGGAGCCCGGCCCGTATCCCCCGCCGTATCCCGCGCCGTATCCCCCGCGGCCGCCGGCGCTGACGCTCACCGCCACCACCGTGCACGCCGGAGACAGGCTGGGCTTCCGGGGCACGGGCTTCGTTCCCCGGCAGCGGGTCGATGCCGTCCTGAGGTCGGTCGTCGTCGTGCTGGGGAAGTTCAGGGCGGACGAGCACGGAGTGGTCACCGGCACGGTGACCATCCCGCGGCGCACCAGTCCGGGGCTCCACACCTTCAAGCTGATCGGCCGGGACCCCGAGCGGAGGGCTTCCGCCCGGATCCGGGTGCTGCGCCCGAAGCACCGGGCAGACCTGAACGGGCCCGACGACGGGCAGCCCACGAGCGCGGGCCCCGCGGACGAGAGCGGTCGGACGGCTCTGGCCGGGGGCTCGGCCGCGGCGGGGCTGGTCTCGCTGGGCGGCGGCACGATGCTGGCCATGCGGCGCCGCCGCAGTCGCAGTTCATGACGGACCCGGACCCGCGCACGGTGTTCCGATGGCGTCCCGGCCTGCGCCGGGACGCCGTCCGTCTGACCGGGACGGGCCGCCCGGCCGGGCCGGCGGGGGGCCGGGGCCCCCGGCGGGGGGGCGGGCCCGGGGCCCGGGGGGGGCGCGGCCGGGGCGGGGGGGGTGGGTATTG